>QNBT01000058.1 GCA_003644205.1 Planctomycetota bacterium
AACAAGGTCAATTGAACAGAGGTCAACGGCTCCAGCAAACGCAAAGAGTATTTCGCGAGTACACTCTCTTGTTTGAAGAAGCGACCTTTCAAGTATGCGGGAGGGCCGCGGGAAAGGTTGTCAAAAATAAAGGCGGGCGAAAAACAAATATAGTACACTGCTTGAGGCGTTAATCCAAAAGCAGATAACGGCTGATAAAGAGTGAAGCAGAATGTGTCGGTCGGGGTGAGTGCGCAGGCGCCGGTCTGTGGCGCAGCGCCTTTGGTTGCGCGCGGTGACGCAACGACCTGAAAGAGTCGTCTCCCAATCCAAATGTTCACAACTTCTCCACTATTCCAAATTTAGACAGTACTCCCAATACTTCTTTTTGGGAGCATCCTTGACAAACACCTATGGTAAGAACATTACCAAATGATATTAGTTGACATCCCCGTCAACAATGGGAATCCATCCCCTGCAACGACATGCTACCCGGTTAAAGACACGTCACCGAACAACTGACAGCCCACTATAATAGCAGTCAACTCAGTAACTGTCAAACACAAAAAACCCCCAATTCCAAATATTTTTCTATACCATCCAGTAACTACTATACGATTATACGATACATTCAAAATTGCTAAAGAATCGGTATTATACCAAAAAGCTATACTAAATATCAACCAAAAACCGGCAAAAAAGGCTAATTAAGAATTAATTTCAGTTATATATAACTATTTAACTAATACTATGAATATAGTCCTAAAGTAGTATGCAGTGTGGCTTAAAAAAGACCCTGCTCCTACAAAGAAGTCAGTGTCCTATAAAAAGAGGTATTACGAGGTGGGAAGTGGGTGGCGTGATGCCTGGCAGAGGAATTTTTACATGTCAGGGATTGACGGCCTTGCGGTTTGTGCTGTGAACAGGCGCTGCGAAGTTGTTGGGGCTAAACGGCAGATTTATCCAAAAGTCCATTTGTATCTTCAACAAATCGCAAAAGCATCGAGATTTTATTGTGCACCCAGAGCTTGCGGTAAAGATTGCGAACATGAGTTTTGACGGTTCCGTTCTTAATTTTCAGTCTTTTCGCAATTTCTTCGTTGGCTAATCCCTGACAAACCAACTGGGCAATTTGAATTTCTCTCGGCGTCATGTGATAGCGTTTTTTAAGATACGACCACTGGCGCTTGTTCAGCAGTACCGCTCGAGGAGGCGTCAACCGGATTTCATTTTGACTGACAGTCAAATCAATTGGAGATTGGGACATGATTGTATTTCTCCGAAAGTTCTGTTAAAAGCTGCCGGGCCTGGGCTTTGTTTTCCGGTGTCAGGCCCCCGATTTGCTCGCTAAGCTCCAGCGACTTTTTCAAATTAGTTACAGCTTCGCTGTTTCGCTCCAGTTTCCTGAGCGCTTTAGCCAAACGAAAATGTGAACCTACAATCGCAGGCGCCCGCCGGCGATACAACTTTATACACTTTGTAAAATCTTCAACGGCCTTATCGTACCGGCCCAGGTGGTAGTAAACTATACCTCTGGTATCAATGAGATCGACGTAGTCAGGATTCTGTGCGAGGCCGCGTTTGACAAGCTCAAGGGAGCGCTGGCATTGGCCTTGTTCGGCGCATAATATCCAGGCCAGGTTGTTCAGTGCCGTAATTCTGTCAGGGTCTAATTCGAGGACCTTCTCGTAGAAGCGGGCCGCATCAGCCGAATTACCCGACATGTGTAAAAGTACGCCAAGGGAACTCAAGGCGTCAACACAATCAGGATCGATATCAATAACAGCTCGCAGAATGCTTTCGGCAGCCTGCCTGGCTCCGTTTTCCTGACTCGTTGCAAGAGATTCCGTTGCCGAGAGTAAAGTGGTTGTATCTTTCGGATGGCTCTTATACCAAGCGATAATTTTAGCGGCCAACTCTTCCCACCGCCGGTTCTTTTTAAGAATTCGGGCATGAGCCAGGATAGCAGCAGAGTCATCCGGTTGTTCCTCATAGAGCATCGCAAACTTTTGCTCTGCCAGGTCTATTTCACCGCTTTCGTATAAGGCGGCAGCTAAGGCGATGTTTATTTTCTTTGCATCAGCGGCCTTTGCCGAGGCAAGCCGTGATTTAAGAAGCTCTATAGCCTCCGGATACCGGCCGGTCACAACATATGTATCGGCCAGAGGTATCACAACGTCAACATCATCAGGATATGAATCCAAAAGCCCCTTGAGCGTTGGAATTGCAAGTACGGGTGATGTTGCTGTTTCACAACGTGCCTTGGCAAGCATTAACAATTTATCGCTTGGCAGATAGGCAAGCCCTCGCAAAGCCGAATCCATGGCCTGAGCAGGCTCACCATCCTGAAGATATATATCAACCAGCATCGCCCATGCTTGCGGGACTTTGGGCTGCCGTTGAGTTATCTCTGTCAGGATGCTCACGGCCTGGTCAACAGACGGAGCGATTGCTTCGGATAAGAGAACCTGCGCTTTGTAGAGCTGCAACTGGGTATCATTCGGATTCAAGGCCAGAGCTTTATCGAGAAACTCACGTCCCTGACGTTTTGTCTGCTGGTCCCGCGATTCCAAAAGTGTCAAGGCTGCTTGTTTTAGCACCTGATAATCCTGTGGCGCAATCGCTGCGGCCTTCCTTATTGTTCGAACCGCTTCGGTAAGCTCGCCCATTGACTGATGAATCCGGCTCTTGAATACCAATGTTCTCAGAGCGTCCGGCTCCATTCGGGCGGCTTCTTCCATATCGGCCCTGGCCAATGCCATTTGTCTTAACCTGGCGTACACTCTGCCGCGAAGCAGGTAAGCTGACGGGCTATGGAGTCGATTCACCATCTTATCACAAAGCTTCAAGGCTTCATCACCTTTTCGGCGCCGGAGGTTAAGCTCCACCAATTGCGCCGTTACTGAAATAGAATCGGGATTCTTTTGCAGTAACTGATTCAAAAACTCGCTTGCTTCATCAAGTCTGTTTTGTTGCATTCTCAAGAGCGCAAGAGAAAACTTAACGCCGTCATCATCTGGTTTTTCCAAAAGAAATCTCTCAAGAATGTTACTGGCTGAATCCAACTTTCCCTGTCTTACGTAGCTGTAAAGTTCCAGCTTCGACAGGCGCGGATCCGACAATTTTTGCCTCGCGGCCTGTGCCAATAAGCTGTCAGCTTGTTCATATTCCCCGGCTTTGTACATTGCGGCGACAGTTGATACTATCAACTGTATATCGTCGGGGTCTCTATTCAATATCTCACGGTAGGCCGACAGTGCAAGCTGCGACTCACCGGCCCGCTCATAGCTCGCTGCCAGAAGGCGCCGACTGTATTGGTCATCAGGATTCGCAAGAAGATTTTCCTTCAAAAGCGAGATTATCTGTGGGTAGTATTCGTTGAAGTCATCGGATGCAAACCACAGCCTTGCCTGCTCATAACGCCACTGCCAGCCATCGGGGCCTTCTATGGACTTAATCTCATCAATAATTCGCTGCAAATTATCGGGGGCATCTATCGTCTGGCCGCAATCGAGCAAACGTCTCTTAAGGGTGATATCATCAGGTGTTTGTGCCGCGACGGATTTAAGAAACTCGCAGGCCCCGGCCGGCCCATCAGAAGCGGTGTATATATCCGCAAGCATAAGCTGCAACCGGCGTCTATTCGCAGGATTAGCGGCACGCTCGATTGCTTGGGTAATAATGCGTTGGCACTCGAGGAACTTTTCCTGCCGCGATAACAAACTTACAAGGTACTTCACCGCCGTTGCTGATTCTGGAAAGGCCTCAATAATACTTGCGAGTTCGATTACAGCCTGGTCGATTTCATTTCGAGCAAGCAGCACATCAACCTGCGCCAAAGCAACCTTTACGTTTGAAGAGGATTTATTCTTTAAGTCATCTGCGAGCTGTTTTGCCCGGTCAAGCTGGCGTCGCATTAGTGCCACTCTTACTTCCAATAATTTCGACACAAGAGCACCGCCTGTATCTTGTTGCAGCTTAGCCAGGTCTGCTTCGATATTGTCCCACATCCGCGTACCACCAGGCATTTGTCCTCGTGCCAAGAGTTGTATCCTCGCCTGCAGATAAACCAAGCGTCCTTCAAGGCTGTCCGGTTTTATTTGCACGGCGACTCGTGCCTGTTCGGCGGCCTGGGCCCAGTCCCGATTTTCAAGGAAGAGTTTTGCGAGCACCAGACGGGCGCGGTAAGAATCTTCATTCTGATTGAGGAAGGTGCGTAACCTTTGAATGGCAGATTGGGTATCTCCCATCTGCACAAGAGCCGCCGCCATCGCCAGTTGAATACCCTCGGACTGTCGTCCCAACTGCATTGCCTGTCGCCAGTGCTTTACGGCGCGAGCCCATTGGCCCTTCTGCTCGGCCATAAGAGCCTCAAGGAACGCGACGGTTGCCGTACTGATTTGGTTTTTTCTCAATTCCGTAATGCAGCCGGCGGCGCGCTCAAAATCGCCGCTTCTGATAAACAATTCCGCTGCGACCGGCATAAAGACGAGCGAATTCGCCCCAAGGGCGTTGAGGCCGTTGCTTGCGACCTGCTGCATCAGCTCAGTCGAGCCAGCCTTAAGGGCAAGCATGGCCCAGACATGCCAAAGCAAGACATTATCCGGCTGGGTTTCATAGACGGCCTCAAGATGAGAGCCGGCCCTTTCAAAATCGCCGGCATTTACAAATTCCCCAGCCAAGATAAGTCGTACCGACGTATCAGACAAATCATATAATTCGGCTTGTTCGAGATCCGCCAGGGCCTTGTTAAGCTGTCCTTGTCTTAGATAAAAAGCACCACGAATGACATAAGCCTGCGCTGAAGAAGGATTGTTCTCGACCGCTTTGCTGAACCAGTGTTCGGCATCCACAGAGAAATCATTCGGCCGCAGTTCGACAAGCCGCCCCATCACATCGTACGCCAAGACTTCCGAAGGAGCCTCCTCAATAACTACCTTCAATTGGCGGGCAGCTTCAGCAAACTTGCGTTGCTCAATAAGGGCTTTTGCGAGCATTCTGCGAATAGTGCAATTACTGACATTTTCGAGCTGCTGCGTCGCAATCAGTTCAGCCTCTCCCGGCGTGTTCATCTGTATGTATATATTTATCAGTTTTATCGCGGCCTCGGTGTTGGTTCTGTCTATCCTCAAAACTCTTCTATACGCGTTAATTGCCTGCGAAATATTGCCGCGTTTAAGGGGGATTATGTTCAATTGGGCCTGCGCGTATTTCATCAGCGCACCAATGTCATCAGGCTCGACCGTAAGATACCTGCCCAGATTTTGGGCCGCTTCGAGCCACTGAGCATTTTCATAGGCCCTGTTGCCAAGCCCAAGACCAGCTTCAGCACGATGCAGGCGATTCCACCAGCGCAGTCCATAGGCTGTTACGCCAAGGACAACAAGACTAATCACTAAAACAATGATTAATTTCCAGTTGATTTTTCCACTCATTTTCCTACTGCCTCAATCACCAATTGGAGCTGTCAGAACTGATCGACAAAGTTATTTACGAGCTTCTGTGCTGTTTTCCAACACACCCACAAATCAAGCCAAACAGACAGATTTCTCACATATTCGGTATCGTAGTGTAACCACTCCTGGAAGTCTTTCGATTCGGCCCGCGTCCTGCAGATTTGCCACAGCCCCGTTATGCCCGGCCTGACCGACAATCTGGCATCCCGCCAGTGAGGACATAAAGAATTCTCTTGTTCCGGGGACGGTCGAGGCCCTACGATACTCATCTGGCCTAAGAGCACGTTAATAAACTGAGGTATTTCATCGAGATAGGTATTGCGCAGAAACTGTCCGACGGCACTAACCCGCGGGTCTTTTTCCATTTTGAACTGCGGCCCGTCAACCTGACTGACCACCCTTAATCTCTCCTGAATTTCTTCAGCACCGACAGCCATGCTTCTGAACTTTATGCAGTCGAAAGGTTTTCCGTGTAGTCCCTGACGTCTGGCTTTGTAAAAAACCGGCCCAGGCGAAGTCAACTTTATTACCAGGGCAATTACAGGAAAAACCGGCACAAAAAACGCCAGCACAATCAAGGCGCCAACAAAATCACAAATCCTTTTGAAGAATACAGCATAAGAAAATCCTGACCACTGTCGAAAAACACTCTTACCTTCTCTAAACTTGAAGCTGTCTGTGGTCCTGCATGGCAGTGTCGTTCTGTTGCATTCGTTGCTCGGCCCGGCTTGCTCTTCGTGTTCGTGCTCTTTTGCCAAGACCCGATTCTGCACGAACTCATCTTGACGCACGGAAACACCGGGCCCGATTACGGAACTTTTCACGACAGCGCCATCACCAATTTTGGCGCTATTCGCAAGAATCACAGGGCCGGATATTACAGCATTTTGGCCAATATGCACATTTTTGCCGGTTACGATTTTACCAAAAAGCCTTGCGCTATCAGCAATGGTGCTTCCATTCGAGCCGAACAGTTTTTTCGAATCGAGTACGGTCCCTAAGAAACTCAACAACCCCGTTTCTGTTTCCAGATTCAGCACGCTCCCGGCGGCTTCGAGACAAGTGAGCAGCAAAGAATTGGCTCGACATTGCGAGACGAACTGTTCAAAGTTAAGGGTTACAGCACCATCAACAAGCAGGTTTGCAAGGATACTGGTTTTTATGAACACATGATGCGGCCAGTCAGGCGGGATATCGGCAGGTTGGGCAGCATCCAGATAGCACCTTCGAAAACCCACCACTTTGCTGTCGGGTGTAATCCGTACTTTTTCGCGATACGCAGCAAGATTCGAAGAGATATTCACGATAACTACGTCGGCGGCAACTGAATTCAATATATCTCGCAACCACTGCCAGCGGGCACTTGTTGCAAATCTGCCATTTGATATGACAAACCAGCGATTCTTTCCGTATTCGGTTCCATCCGGACAACACATCACCTCGCCTTGTTCATAACCAATTATCGTCGGACCGTCTCTGCGAGATTTCACACCCCATTGTGCCGGAGCAGCTATGCGAATGGTCCTTCGGCTGCCAAAGCGATGGCTGCCGCCTAAGCCGGAAAGGGCAACAGCGGCAATTGGTTCGCTTGAAAGAGCGAATCGCAGCAAACCGCCGTCGTCGGTTGGTTCGCCCTTATAATCGTGTATAACAATCAACTCCATAATCGAATTGGGTTCCAAACATGCGGCAGGCTAAAGCCGTACTATGAACCGGACCCATGACCAGTTTCATGCTTCGGCTCAGTTGTAAGCAGCAACGTCTCCGCCCGCTTGCGGGCGTCGGATTCTCGCTTTCGGTCGTCTTCGGTCGCGTGCCCATACCCATATCCATAACCGTAGCGGTGATAACTGTGAGTAACTTTAACGTTGTTAACTACCGTACCTAATATTTTGGCATCGGCCTGTTCGAGGCGTTCAATCGCTTCCTTGAGATCCAGCCGTGATGTACGGTCCACAAAACTCGTCAGGATTACGCCATCGGCCATTCTGGCCCACAATAGGGCGTCGGAAAATGCCAGCACCGGCGGTGTATCGATGATGACATGGTCGTAGTCGGCGCTGACCTGCTCGATGCATTCGCCGGTACGGGGCTTGCCAAGAAGATCGAGTGCATCAGAAACATTGCGACGGTCGGCTGCCAAAACATCCATCCCCACAGCGCCTGTGTTATATACCAGCTTGGCAAATTCCTTTCCAAAGAGCAGGTCCTGGAGTCCTCTCGAACCTTTTGGAAGATTCAGCATTTCAGCGATGTCGGGCTTTCTGAGGTCTCCATCTATCAACAGCACTTTCTCGCCGGATTGCGCGAAACTCGTTGCGAGGTTAACGGCAAAAGTTGTTTTCCCATCGCCTATTCCCGGACTGGTTACGACAATGATTTTGGAAGCGCCCCCGCCGTCAAGCAAACCAAGATTGGCCCGAATGGCCTGATAGTCGTCTGCTAATTGCCGGCCGAGCAAAAGCTTATCAACGTTCTTCGGACTGGTGGTGGTGCCGATTATTCTCACGCCTACACGCCTGACAACATCCTTGGGGTCATGCAGACTCTTATCCGCCTTGTCCAGCAGCAAGGCCAACAGCGCACCTAAGGCCAAGCCTCCAAAACCAAGTGCCGCCGCCAGCTTTCTTCGTTTGCCCCGGGCCGGAACACTGCTGGCCCCATAGGCGACGGAAATCCTCGACGGTCTTTTGCTTTCCAGCCGGATTTGGTCGATGCGTTTTTTTGTATCTTCAAGCCTTGCCGTGGTGCGAGCCAGTTGATCCTTCTTGTCATCAATAACAAACTGTTTACGCCCCATTCCTATTGTATCCTTGTCCTGCTGGGCAAGCTTGGCCCGAATGCGCTCTTCATACTCAATTGTTTGGGCCAATTGAATTTTAAGTTCAGCTAAACGACGATCGCGATTTTTTGCAAGCTCCGCCTCAAAATTCTTGTCGAATTCCTGAGCTACTTCCTTTCGTCGCTGCCCGAGACGTTCTTTTAATGTTTTCAATATCTCCCTTCTCTGCTTAAGTTCTGGATTGCCCGGAGTCATCGTTTGTTGACCGACGACAATAAGCTCTTCATACTGCATAATGCTGTTTGTCAAGGCTTGAATTATAGGGTCGGAGTTTACGATTGCATTTTGCCTTTCAATCAAACTACCGGGGGTTGCAACCTCTTGAAGCCCACCTTCCTGCACCTGAATCTGAGTCTCCAGGGATATTCGTCGAATATTAACGTTAATAAGTTCATTCCGGAGGCTTGTTACCTGTTGGAGCATCATCTCCTGGCGGCTGGTAAGTTCTGTGGAGCCAAACTCTTGTGCCAACTGCCTTAACTCGTCGCGCTGTCTTTGCTTTTGATCCTCGAGACTCCTGCGTTCCTCATCCAATATGGCGAGCGTTTGGTCTTCGCCTTTGACCTCATCGGTAACCGCCCTTGCCTTGTAAGCCCGAATAAGGGCATCAATTACTTTTTCCGCCTGATCAGGATATTGAGTTGTCATTTTAATCTTTATTAGTTCCGTATTACGTTCAGGCTCAATGATGATGACACCATCTAAAATTGCTTCCCTTAACGCCAGGACGAGGTCGCCAGTGTCCCGGAAGAACACGATATCCATATCGGCCAACTCGTCAGCTACCTGATTAAGTACATTGTTGCGCCTGAAAAGCTGTGCCTGCGTATTCATGAAGTTCTGGTAATTCGGCAGTCTCTCTTCGGTCTCGAACAAGATTGGAGACTCAACCGGAGAAATTTGTATCGCCCCTTCCGTATCGTACTTTTTTTCAACGAGAAACCATATTGCGGGCACGCCTACGGCGCAGACAACAACAAACGTAGCAACGAGAACAGGCCAGCGACGAAGAATAGCAGCGGCCAGGTTCATTGTCGAATCGCTTTGGTCCTCAACAGGCCCTTCAAACTGAACCACCTCCTGCCCAAGAGGCTGAGGTTGGTATCTTTGTAATTCATCCATTTTATATCATCCCAGTAACACAATTGTTTACAAGCTACTATTCAACTTGAACTAAAGTTTGCCCATTTTCAACTTTCGACTCTGTAATAAGATTTGCTAACAACCAAAGTTCAAAAACCACAATTCCAAGCGCAAGCGGCATCATTGCCAACCCGCCATAATCATGGAACACTCCTTCCCAACGTTGAGAATCAATCCAGGTAAAAGCTATCGCCGTAATCACTAATCTCAAAGTGTTACATATAAGGGCGATTGGCACAGCCGAGGCCAGAATTATCAGCTTTTCCCACCATCGCC
>QNBT01000059.1 GCA_003644205.1 Planctomycetota bacterium
CATCACCGAGAGCCTCGAAGCGGCAAAAACACAGGTCATCTTTCTCGGCGATCTGTTAGGTCGCGCTATTAACCTCGTACCGTTCGAAAAACTCCTGATTTCAGCGGCTATAGCTATTATCTTCGCGACAGCAGGCTATTTTATGCCACAACTTATCATCGCGGTTACCTGCTCGGCCTGGGGCAGCACAATCATCTCGGTGGGCATGATACTACTGTTGTTATTTAAAGGAGCCCGGCCGGTTACGCACATTTATGAAAAAGCCGGCGTCTTCGGCGTCGTAGCATTGGCAATGACAGTGTTTGGAAGTGCTGTACAACTGCTGCTGTGCTCGGCGAGGGATAAGAAACTGGCTGTAAAAGAATTAGCTCGTGGAGAACAATAATGGACTGCATTATGCTCCTGGCCCAGGCCGCTGAGGCCTCAAAGCCGGCAAAGTCGATACGAGTCGAAGACATTAATATCGTACCCATCGACTTTATCTGGGAGCAGATTACTTCGCTTAGCTGGCTCCATGCCGTTATCGCAATATCTTTCGGCGTGGTATGGCTGCTGTACGGCTGGCGAATCTTCAAGGTACTCGTCGTAATCAGCTTCGCACTGTTGGGGCTTTATCTCGGAATCACCGTCGGCAAACAGCTCAGCGGCGAAGAAGTAAACGTCAGCAACGAAGTATGGGCCGGGGTGATTGGCCTGGCCCTGTTTGCGTTTGTTTCCGTCCCGTTGATGAGGTGGTGCGTGTGCGCGTTGGGGGCGGTCGCCGGCGGAATCTTGACCAGCGGATTATGGTACGCTTTCGGCCTGCCGCAGGTATATATGTGGGCCGGTGCGATAATCGGTATTGTCGCCGGAGGTATGATCAGCTTCATTGTATTTAAGGTTGCCGTGATGCTGTTCACCAGTCTCGGCGGTGGTGCGATTACATTGGTCGGCATCCTTTCATTGCTGCATCAATATGAAACAAAAATGGTAGAGCCGCCCACGACGAACATTCACGACCTTGTCTTCGACAATCAATGGTTCCTGCCCGCCGTACTGATACTTCCCACCGTCATCGGAATAATAACACAGAACAAGCTCATCAAACACTCCGACAGATGGGAACTCTAATCGGCTTCATCCCGACCGAAAGTAGCCTTTAACCTGCATTTCTCATCGCCGAGGTCGCAACACTGTGGGCGGTGGGATATCCGGGTTATATTCACACAGTCGATGGAGGGAGTTGAACCCTCAACCTCAGCTTTACGAAAGCGGGGCTCTACCATTGAGCTACATCGGCGAAATCGGATGTATTATATGTGCGTACCGCTATACTGTAAAGAGTTTTGGACGGTTCGTCGGCATGCCAGAGTGAGTTGTTGATTGCGGCTGACCCCCGGAAAAATCTCCGGTCCGGCCTGATGTACAGAAAGCTGTTTACAATTGTTCCTTTGGGCGTTATAAAGGGAGTATGGCCATTTTCGGGATGTGGAGTTTTGCGAACATTTTGGCTTTCGATAAGGAATCTGAGTGATAAATGAGTTTAGAGCGTTTTTTCAATCCTGAATCAGTTGCAATTGTGGGTGCCTCGCGACAGCCGGGTAAGGTCGGCTACGAAATCCTGACCAACATGGTCGATGCCGGTTATGAGGGTAAGATATTCCCGGTAAATCCAAAAGCCGACAAGATTGGTCAATTGAAGTGTTACGGTGACCTTGAGGCTATCGGCGAGGTGCCTGAACTGGTAATTATTGTGATACCGGCCAAGATTGTCCCAGCCGTCATGGACCAATGTGCGGCGATTGGAGTAAAGGCCGTAATCATCATCACAGCCGGCTTCAAAGAAATCGGTGAACAGGGCCGCCAGCTCGAACAAAAGGTTGTTCAAATCGCAAAACAAGCCGGCATCAGGGTCATCGGCCCGAACTGTTTGGGAGTAGTGGCTACCACTAATAAGCTGAACGCCAGTTTTGGCGGTGACCTTCCGAGAGAAGGGACCATCGGGTATCTGTCTCAGTCCGGTGCGCTGCTGTCAGCTATTCTCGATATGGCAAATGCCGATGACATCGGCTTCAGTAAACTCGTGAGCATCGGCAATAAAGCGGACGTGGATGAATTGGATGCGATTGAGGCACTCGGTCAAGATCCGGACACCAAAGTCATTGCCGGTTACCTTGAAAGTATCGCCAACGGTGGTGCTTTTGTAAGGCAGGCCGAGCGGATTTCGCAAACGAAACCGATACTTCTAATGAAGTCCGGCTCAACAGAAGCGGGCGCCAAGGCGGCCTCGAGCCATACCGGTAGCCTGGCGGGTAGCGAGACCGCTTATGAATGCGTTTTCGAGCGGGCTGGAATTATCCGGTGCGACTCGATAAAGGCGCAATTTGATTTTGCACAGGCCCTGGCAAATCAGCCTCTGCCGAAGGGGCCCGGCGTTGCGGTTATAACCAATGCCGGCGGGCCCGGGATCATGGCTGCCGACGCCATTGAACAGCAGGGTCTTGTCTTTGCGAAACTGGCTGATGAAACCATGACTAAATTAGCATCCAATTTGCCCGCCCCCGCGAACGTACACAACCCCATAGATGTATTGGGCGATGCTCTGGCAGACCGGTACGAATTGGCACTTAGCGTCGTTCTTGATGACCCAAACGTTGATACGGTATTAGTGCTTTTGACTCCACAGGCGATGACCGCTTCGGCAGCAACCGCCGAGGCAATCGTCAAGGTAGCGAATCAAAAGCCAAATAAGCCTGTTCTTGCCTGTTTCTTGGGGGCTCGCAAGGTTGATGAAGGAATCAAAATCCTCAGAAAAGGCAATATCCCGCAGTACGATTCTCCTGAAAGTGCCGTCAACACTATCAAAGTCATAGCCGACTATGTCAGGTGGAGGTCCAGACCCAAGCGCGTTGTAAAACTGTTCGCTGTGAACCGAAGAAAAGTCCAAAATTTAATTGAGCGATACCTGAGGGCACAATCACGTGAGATTGGTGAGATGGAATCGAAGGAGATACTCGAAGCATACGGTTTTGTCACCCCAAAAGGCTCTATCGCAACCACCGCCGAACAGGCGGTAAACACAGCCGAACAGCTTGGTTATCCGGTAGTCTTGAAAATCTGGTCGCCGGATATCCTGCACAAATCAGATGTTGGTGGAGTCAAGTTAGGTATCGGGTCCGCACAGGAAGTAAGAGATGCCTTTGACCTGATGATGTATCGAATACCCGGTAAACTTCCGAATGCCAACATCCTGGGCGTTTTTGTGCAACAGATGTGCCAAAAAGGCAAAGAAGTTATCTTGGGGATGCACCGCGACCCGCATTTTGGGCCGTTGATGATGTTCGGTATGGGGGGAACAATGGTTGAGGTACTCAAGGACGTGTCTTTTTACCTGGCCCCGATAACTTCGGATGAGGCAAAACAAATGCTTGCGAACACGAGAACTTATAAGATATTGCAGGGTGTTCGCGGCGAAGAGGGAGTTGACATTGATGCTATTGCAGAGGGCTTGCAGCGATTAAGCCAGTTGGTAACCGAATTTCCTCAAATACAGGAGATGGACATAAATCCACTCGTTGTCGGCCCGGAAGGTACAACACCGATTGCGGTTGATGCCAGGATAAGTGTGGAACAAGTTTGACAGTGAACAAAAATAATATGAGCGAATTTGACTGGAAAAATAAATATTCGGACCTTTTAGGCACAGCGCGTCAGGCGATAAAGCAAATCAGGTCAGGAGACAATGTATTTATCGGGACGGGCTGCGCTCAGCCACAATATCTTGTAAACGCCCTTGTGGAACATTCAGGCCACATTCACGATGCCCATATTATTCATCTGCTGACGATAGGTTCAGCTCCCTACACTGAAGATAGGTTCAGCGAGAAGTTCAAGACCAACAGCTTCTTTATCGTTGAAAACGTGCGGCACGCACTCGATAAAGGTATCGGCGACTACACGCCAATGTTTTTGTCGGACATACCGACAGAGTTTGCTTCCGGTCGGATACCTATTGATGTTGCACTTATTTCAGTAACGCCTCCCGATGTGAACGGTTTATGTAGTCTCGGAATTTCAGTGGATATTGTGAAATCGGCCGCCGAGAACGCAAAATACGTCATAGCTCAGGCAAACACAAATATGCCCAGAACCTTCGGCAACAGTTTCCTTCACGTCAACTCAATCGATATGTTGGTTCCATACGATGAGCCTTTACTTGCTACTGAGCCTTCCGAACTCGATGAAACGCTGCGAAAAATCGGACAAAACATCTCCAAACTCATAGAAGACGGCAGCACTATCGAGTGCGGAATCGGAAGAATACCACAGGCTTTGGCTGAGTTTCTGTGCGACAAGAAAGACCTGGGTGTTCATACCGAAATGTTCGGAGACTGGATCATTGAACTGATCGAGTGTGGAGCGATTACATGCTCGAAAAAGACTATTAATCACGGCAAAGTAGTGGCCAGTTTCTGCATGGGTTCCCAAAAGCTCTACGACTACATCAACAATAATCCGTTTTTTGAGTTTCACCCGACCGAATACGTCAATGACCCGTTTGTTATCAGCCGGCATGATAAGATGGTCGGTATAAACGTCGGTCTTGAAATTGATTTGACCGGACAGGTTTGTGCCGATTCATTGGGCTATAGATTCTACAGCGGCATCGGCGGACAGGTTGATTTTATCCGCGGCTGTGCCCGTTCACGTGGAGGCAAGCCTATTATCGCAATGCCTTCAACAGCTAAAGACGATACAATCTCCAGAATCGTGCCCAAACTTACCGAAGGTGCCGGGGTGGTAACGACCCGCGGCGATGTACATTATGTGGTTACCGAGTACGGCGTTGCCTATCTTCACGGCCAAAGCATCCGCGAAAGAGTGCTTAGGCTTATAAATGTTGCTCATCCTAAATTCAGGAATGAACTGATACAGGCGGCAAAGACCCAGAAGTATATCCAGCCCGACCAGATAGAGCTATCCTGGGAGCAGGTCAGATACCCGGAGGAACTGGAACGCTTAGACACACTGCGGGATGGGACGCAAATTTTCTTTCGCCCTGTAAAGCCTACGGATGAAGCGGCGCTTTCGGAGATGCTTTATTCGCTCAGCAGCAGTTCGGTTGAAAAACGCTATTTCACGCATACCAAGACTTTTCCGCACAAGGATGTGCAGAAGCTGACGAATGTGGACTATCAACAGAATTTAGCGATTGTTGGTATCGTTCCCGGCCCGGCCGGTGAAGAAATCGTAGCCATAGCACAATACTTTCTCGACCCTAAAACGAATGTGGCGGAGGTTGCATTTATCGTACAGGATGAATGGCAGGATAAGGGCATGGGTACCTTTCTGTTGGACTATATCACCCATATTGCCGCTCAGCGCGGTGTGAGAACCTTCTGCGCCCAGGTTCTGCCGACAAACAAGGCAATGCTGGCTATTTTCTATAATTCCGGCTACAAAATCAGCACCGAATTCGACGGCCAAGATTACACCATTAGTTACGATTTGGAGAAGGAAACGCGATAAAGCCCGTCACTCGTGTACTTTGTAGCGAGTTTCCACCCCAATAGTAAATAGTAAGCCCTAAATTGTAACGCGCGGCAATCTCAATCCGCTGCCCCCTGCTGAACGTAGTGAAGTCCCGCGTGTCCCGATACCTCAGGGGGCGCCGGGGTACCGCTTCCACTTCTTCAACCGCTGGCGAAATTCGGCGACCCCTTTCGTAATTGCCAGAGGCTTCAGGCGTACGACGTTTTACGTTTGGGCCTGGTTTATTTGCGGGTCGATCAGCTATTTATCAGCAGCCGAAGTTCGATAGAGTCCCGGCAGTCCTCAGCCAGGGTCTCCAGTTCAATCAATCGCTGCTTCAGTTCTTGCTCCCCACCTTCGAACGTTGTCCGCCCGGGAAGTTTGATTATACCGCGAAGTGTAGGCGGCCGGCTGCGGTGAAATATCCGGGTTAGGCTTATTTCGTCAAAAACCGCGAAGATTCGTACTTATCCTGCGCTGCAGCCCGGGCTTAGGCAACCTCTTTAATACAACGTACTCGATGCCGCAGCTTTGGCAGTATTCGCGTTTGGCCTCCTTGTCCCCGTCTTCATTCACGATGTAGATGTCCGGCTTTATCCTGCGAATCTCAGGTTCGGCGTCAAGCCAGCCATGACCCGATGAAATCAGCGCTTGTTTGACAAAGCGAATCGCTCCGACCATATATCTTCGTTCGTCCTGAGAAAACATCGGATGGCCGGGACCTTTGAGCAGCTTGATATTTTTATCGTGACCTACGACTACAAAAAGTTCGCCATACTCACAGGCCTCTTCAAAAAAGCGAATATGACCAGAATGAAACCAGTCAAAACAGCCGGTTACGATGACTTTTTTCTTAGAAGACGGCTGCCGGCTTGTCTCGTTTTCAGGAAAACCTGCAAGCTGCTCATCGGTAACCGGTCGGTACTCGAAACCGCCGGACTCAGCGTATTGCTTGAACTGGGGAATTTCTTCTGATGGGAGGACAAACCAAGTATCAGCTTTTTGGTCAACTATCTCCGGTATGTTCTGCAATTGCTCCAGGTCCGTTATAGTATGGACCTGGTTGACATACCGAATTGACCGAAGATAGTACTGTCTTTCCGGCAGAGGAAATTTCGGTTCGGTACCCCCAATAGAATCGAGCAATTCATCGCTGAATAGCAAAAGATGAACCTGCCCGAATTTTGAAATCTCATGCAAAAACCGGACCTGTTTCGAACAAAGATTATCAAAGCTGCCTGATGCAATAATCTTCTTTGTCATTTGCCGGCCGTCTTTATTTTGACCTGAAACGCTCCGGGAACCTTTTGCTCCGATACAACATAAAGGTATCCACCTCCACAGCCGGAATACATCGCACCGGCATAGTTTGCCTGATAGAATTCCAACAGAGAAACCAGGTCAACCTTTAACGTGGGATGTTCTACAATATCCGGCAAGAGCGTATGCCAGCACTTCATGCATTCATTCATCGATTTGCCCAAAGCATCGATGTCCCTGTTGACAATTGCATCAAAGCAATCCTTGCCGGATCGCCCCAGTCGAGCGACCCACTCGGGCAACAGATTTTGCCTTCCTAAAGGATTATATCCGTCCGGCCGGGTGCTCACCGGAATAATATGCAAAACACTTTCGAGCCAGGCGGCAATTTGCGGATCATTATTTGATTCGATATGCCTTGGAAAATATCCGCCCTCATACTCATAATCATAATCAAGCCGATTGATGCCCGGATAAATGATGCCGATCATATCCTGTGAACCGGAAGGCTCTGCTTTATCCTTATTTTCAATCTCATATAATTTACGAACGAGTTTTTCAGGGTCTTCGTCCGGCAAATCATCACTCCACAGGTCCAATGCGATTGAGCGTGTGCTGCCGCATATACCGGCCCGGTCCATAAATCTAAATTGTGGCTCAACCGCAACAACGACCATGGAACCCGGACAGGATGGATTATGTTTTGATACAAATGGCTGGTCAATCCAGCCTCCCGCCAAGGCTAAACGATACTGAATGCGCCCGATGATATCCGTGATAGTGGCTTTTGTCTTATTGCTCACGCCGCCGGTCTCTCAAATTTTTCGAATCCTTAAACAGTCATTTTTCGGCTGCGCCTCAGAATGACATCTATAGAACATTCTAAAGATTATTCCTTAGCTTACGGTACGTTTGCCCGCTTTACGGTCTGCGTACTGCTGGCTGATCCAGCGATACGTCTTTTCCAACCCCTTCTCAAGCGGTGTAGCCGGCTCCCAGTTGAGCACCTGCTTGATAAATGTATTGTCGCTGTTCCTGCCAGCCACACCTGTGGGAGCATCGGGGTCATAATGACACTTGAGTGTAATACCGCCAATCTTTTCAACTATTGATACTAATTCATTGATGGAAACAAGACGATCCGACCCAAGATTGATGGGAGTTGCGATCAGTTCCTCGCAGTGCATAATCATGTCGATACCATTTATACAGTCATCGATATACATAAAGCTGCGTGTCTGAAGGCCGTCTCCCCAGATGACGATTTCATGTTTGCCCGAGTCCCGGGCTTCTATGACCTTGCGACATATAGCTGCGGGTGCCTTTTCTCTTCCGCCGTCCCATGTCCCATACGGCCCATAGACATTGTGGAAGCGCGCGATAAATGTTTTCATTTCGCGTTCGGCCCAGTATTCCTGGCAGAACATCTCCGACATCAGCTTTTCCCAACCGTACCCTCTCTCGGCCATAGCCGGATACGCATCCGACTCTTTCAGGGCGCGAACATTCGCATCTTCCTGCAGAGTTGTGTTATATGCACAGGCCGATGAGCTGAAAAAGTAGCGGCCCGCGCCTGCGTGATACGCCGCTTCAATCATGTGTGTATTTATCAAAATGCTGCGCAGACACTCAATTCTGAATCTCTCAATGAAGCCCATGCCGCCCATATCAGCAGCTAAGTTATATACTTCTGTCGCGCCTTGGCATGCCTTTACGCAATTATCTTTCTCGCTCAAATCCATACACACAGATTCGACGCCCTCTACTCGCTGATACCATTCGTCAAGAGGTTTTTTGTCGATTGCACGGATGCGGGCAAAGCCCTGCTCACTGAAATATCTGGCCAGGGCCCCGGCGATAAATCCACCGGCCCCGGTGATAACGATAAGGTCGTCCTTATTGAGTACGTCAATCGCCTTTTTATTTCTCATCATTTTCACTTTTCAAATCGTTGGCCCTTTTTCCTGGTTTCTAATCTGTCATGTATAATAAGGTCTCAATAAAAAAATGCCCAGGACTGGAGTCGAACCAGCACGGGGTATTAACCCCACTAGGCCCTCAACCTAGCGCGTCTGCCTATTCCGCCACCTGGGCATCAAACAAATGCTAATTGTATAACATTTGAGCCTTTGTTCAACCGGTTTTTTTGTCGGGGCCGTACCCTCATTTGCCGCCGACACCCCATGAAGTAAAGACGAGTCCGTAGTTGGTGCCGAAGTTTTTCAGGCCGTGGTAGTCTTTGGTGATTGATGGAAACAGGGCGAGATTCGCCCCGTAATTTGCACCAATAAGGGCCGATACGACGGCTAAAACGGGCACTTTGGCCAGGATATTTCCTTCTTTTGCCTGTGAGAGAAGCAATATCAACACGGCCTGAAAAATAAAACACGTTAACATGGTAGCTTTTCGACCAATTTTATCACTCAGCATCCCGGCGACAATTCCGCCTCCCCCGTTGCCGATAGCGAGGACAGCGATGAGCAGGAAGCTCAACCGGATGCCGGCCTGGGTTGAGGCAATCGGTGAAAGTTTAGAGATGATCATAAGCCCCGCTCCTGCACCACATGCATACAATAGGGCTTGCTGAAAAAGCCTTTTGTTCTTTTTCTCTTTGCGACCAGCCCGCTGTGTCCGCGCAGTGCGACGAGTGGGCTTAGATTACTGACTTGAGAACTGTCGGCACCTGACTTTCGCGTCTCATATCTTTGAGTCGCAGCCTTCCCAACAGCCAATTCCACACAAAAAACAAAAAAGAAATGACCCCGGAGAGAATCTTCTCCAGGTTCATCACAATAAACGACACGACAATCGATACTTCCGAGGTCTGAGCCAGCTTTGTCATCA
>QNBT01000060.1 GCA_003644205.1 Planctomycetota bacterium
CCGGACACCTTTAATTTCCCCCTTTTCCATCGCCGCAGGATCATTGTCCATCAAATATCCCCATGCTGGCACGCGAGGCTGCCAGTGGCCCTCCCATTTCGGCTTGCAATTGCGTATGCTTTCCCATTCGCCTTGACTGCCATCAGGAAAAAATTTCGCCCAACGCTCATCGAAGTGACACGAGGGCCAATAAAAAGCAGCAATATCATATTTATCAGCAGCGGATGCGAACGTCCCGATTATCGCCACAAAACCAACGGCTAAAATCATTAACCTTGACAATTTCTTCATAAGACACTTTCCTTTGTTCGGTTTCTACTTGCCGTTTATCAATGACGATTTCAATTGTTCAAAAGGAACATAGGGGCCGAACGGTAGTGGGCCGTTGGGGTTAAACTTTGGATTTGGTTTTGGCAGGTAGGTTTCGTTGCAGTTTGCCTTTAACCAATCTGTCAGTTGGATCAGCATGTCATAAGCTAAGCCCGGATTCAATTCTGTCAGGTCGTTTTGTTCGCCGATATCTTCTGCTATATTATACAACTCGACCTTGCCATGGTAATCGTAATGAAGTTTATAATCGCCCTTGCGCAACGTGGCCCATGTTGCGAAATTGTGATAGCCCTTATACCCCATCTTGCCATAGAATTGATAGAACTCATCACGTGTGTATTTTTTCTTTTTGTTGGCAAGGTCTTCAAGCAAAGGTTTTATAGATTGTCCGTCTGTCGTGGCGTCTGCTTTATAATCACTGTAGTCAACACCTGCGATATCCATTAGGGTCGGATATATATCGGATACGTCTGCGGGGATATCACATTTATCGCCGGCTGTTGTAAGCGATGGATGCCGTATGACAAGCGGAACACGCACACCTCCCTCATACAGCATTGATTTGCCTCCGCGCAACGGTGTTGCTTTTGTCCAGCCAAGATGGCCGCCATTATCCGACAAGAATATGACTGCGGTATCGTCGCCCATTTGCAGTTCATCTATCTTATCGAGGATGGCGCCGATGGAACGGTCCATGCCGTATAGGAGGGCGGCGTACTTGGGATCATTGTGTCCGAGGAACCCCTTGTTCTTTGTTTTGGCGTTGAAATACTTCAGGTCATCGGTCCTGGGTTGAATGGGCCCATGGCACGCCGGGTGAGCGACGTAGAGGAAAAACGGTTCGTCAGGGTGGTTGCTCGAACGGTCGGTCAGGTAATTGCAAACCCTTTGGCCGACGTCATCGCTGACATAGTTGATCACCGGTTCAAGCTTGGGGCCCGGATCATCCCAGTATTTCTGGCTGCCTGCATCTTGTCGGAAGGGCCAGTTGTGATAATGGCTACCGCCGCCGTCATAGTATGCAAGCACCTGTTTAAAGCCCTGGTCCTGGGGGCGATATCCTACATGATTATGACTGCCCTGATGCCATTTACCTATGAAAGCGGATTGATATCCCGTCAGGCCCTGCGGTATTGTTTTTACATCGTGGAGGGCAGTTGCCGCGTCGGGGATGGATACGCCCCGGTCTGTATGGCTGTACTTATATTCCAGCCAGGGCTGGTTATCCAGAATATGTCCTCCTGGTGGGACCGGCTTACCGGTTTTTTCGTAAGTAGTTTTCACATTGGCATAGGCGTCCCACATTCCCATTCGATTGTTCATCTTGCCGGTTAACAAACTTGCCCGGGTGGGGGCACATACGGTGCAAACATAGAATTGTGTGAACATGGTGGACTGTCTGGAAAATTCGTCTATTCTCGGGGTTTCATAGTACAGCTTATCTGTGGTGGTGTTATTGATGTGTGCTGCAAAACTGCCAATGTCCGAATATCCGACATCGTCAACCATAATGAGAACTATATTGGGTTTCTTAGATTTTTTTCTGCCATAAAACTCCCCGCTGCATCCGGCAAGCGAACTTACCGAACCGGCGCCAGCGAGGACGACTAAGCTATTCTTCAAAAACGCTCTGCGATCCATAATTTATCTTTCTTTGTTAAACTAAAATTTCCTATATTACATTGTATTTCTTGGCCCAGCTATCTCGGTTCATCAGAACAACGGGGGAAATTAAAGGTGTCCGGTACAGTTTTGCATATCCTTTTTCCTCTCATGCCCTTTCCAAAAAATCATTTTCCTGACAAGAGTCTTCTATGTATGTTGTCGAATTTTACACACATTGTTTCCTACTTCAATTGGAATTTTTGGGTAGAAGAGCCCGGCGCAATTAACTGTTGATAGGGTAACCCCTAAATAAAACCCCGGTCACGGGTGCCGGGGCTAAGAAAAACCGCGTGGGCCACAGGCCCACCCTACAGGATACTCGATGCCGGATCCCTCCTTCGCACAAGGCTACGGAGGACAAGCAAGTCCGGCATGACAAATTTGGCAGTCAAACAGGCAAAGCACTGCTATTACTGCCATAGCCAGTATTGATAGATTACGGCGAAGTCTTGGTAGTCGATGAAGTTATCCGGAACCTCCGGTGCGATATCCGCAGAAGGCTCGCCGGGTATGTCCAGCCACTGCAGGGCCATAATCAGTAAATCATCCAGATTGATGTAACCATCATAATACAGGTCCGCAATGTCTCTTTGATAGTGAAATCCCATATCCACGACACCCGTGTCCCAGGCGCCGTCGTTGCGTGTTGTTAATCTATCGAATCCGAGGTTTGCAGCAGTATCGCTTCCAGCATTTACACAGGGACTGGTGGCTTCCTGGCCCGCAGCGGTTTGGCTAAGGTAATAGCCCCCGCCCAGACCGCTTACAAAGATAGGGTCGGCATCGGTATTGCCCGAACCCCAGTCGAGTGTACAACCATCCTCGATGTATATACCCTCCACCCAATACTTCACATCGCTGTATGAGACTGCCAGTTGCCCGGGTAAGCCTTTTGCGCCCAGGCGTATTGAAATCTCCCAACCCAGGACATACGCAGCGGTATCATCCTCCAATATGCTGTTGATGATTTGCACATCGCCGCCATCCGAACAATCTACTCCACCACCATATTCTGAGGCGTTGTTTTCGGTTATAGTACAGTTTTTTACGTTGCTGGCATCGGACCAGGCAAAGCTGATTCCCCCGCCGTATTCGGCTCCGTTGGCCCCAATCAGGCAATTGACGATTTCCACATCGTTGCCGTTGTAACTACAAATGCCGCCTCCATAGCTACTTACCGTATTGCGAATGATAATACAGTCGGTAATTTCCATCGGCCAGGAAATTTCCCCTTCGAGGGGCCAGGAAGATGCGCAATAGATTCCAGCACCGTTGTCGGCGGTATTGTCACTAACCGTGCAATCTTCAATTATCCCGCCGTCACAGCCACTGTAGTACACACCTCCGCCTCGCTCTGCGCTGTTGTTACGTATTATGCAATTCTGTATAGTCGGTGCCGGGTAACAATCGTTGCAGTAAATCCCGCCCCCGTCATCGATATCGCCACCGGTTATCGTAAAGCCTTCCAAAAGCGCATTGCTGTAATCCTTATCGTAGAAATAGAACCCCCTGTGTGGTTGCAAAGGCGTACCACCGGAGTTAATGGTACAATTGTCGGGTCCATTTTCGCTGCGGACTATTATTGATTTGCCGTTGAAATCGATGTCACGGTTGCCGTTTTCGGTATATATCCCATCGGCCACAACGATTATGTCTCCGTCTTTGGATGCGTCTATGCCGGCCTGAATGGTGGGGAAGTCTGCAGTTACGTGTACGTAACCATTCATTAATAACTGCACGTTAACCGTTTTGGGGTTGTTCATGGCGTAGGGGTCTGAAATTGTCATGTTGCAATCATATATGCCCCATTCAAGGCCGGTAATATCTATACTGAGAGAGATTTGGTCCGTTTCGCCGGCAGAGCTACCTACATTCGGATCCGCCCGGAGCCAGTTACAGGATGGCACCGCCTGCCAGTTAAGGACACTTCCGCCGATGTTGCGAACGGTGAGTATCTGGTTGTCGGGATTTTGGGTGTCCTCAAAGGCCGTGAAGCTAAACTCCAAAGACGACAGTTCAATAATCGGCCCTATCACCTGAAGTGTTACCTCGACAGTCTGGGGCGTGTTCATTGCATAAGGGTCTGAAATTGTCAGTTCGCAAATATGCGTACCCCAGCCAAGCCCCGATATATCCACACTGAGCGCGACTTGATTTGGTTCGCCTGTGGAAACACCGCTGGTCGGATTTACGGTTAGCCAATCACAGGTCTCACTGATTTGCCAATTGAGTGCTGCGCCGCCGGCATTGCGAATTGTAAGTATCTGATTGTTAGGGTCTCTCCCATCCTCAAAGGCTATAAAATTAAACTCTGAAGCCGACAGTTCAATAATCGGTCCTATTACATCGAGTGAAACCTCAACAATCCGTGGATTGTTCACAGCACAGGGGTCGGAAATCGTCAGGTCGCAATCATATATGCCCCAGCCAAGGCCTGATATATCCATGCCGAGGCTGACTTCGTCGATCTCGCCGGTTGAACTGCCACTTTCTGGATTTGCCGCAAGCCAGCTACACTCCTCACTAATCTGCCAGTTGATTGTTGCCGGGCCTGCGTTGCGAATCTTTATTATTTGGTCGTTTGGGTCTGAACCCGCTTCCAGGGCCGAGAGTTCAATCACCTCGGGCCATACAACTATCGTCGGTAGAGCCTGGAACTCATAAGCACCCATATCGACTATTGGAGCGGTGCCATTACCGGTGTCGGTTGTATTGGGGTCATCAACAATTCGTGGACTTCCCTCAAGATCGGTGGCAATGCCAACAGGAACCGTGGTATTATCACCGGCGTCAATACACGGTGAATCTGCCGATAAGCGATAATTATCCCCTCCGGGATTTATAAAATCGGGATTTGTCGTGATGTTACCTGTGCCGTCCCAGTCCCAGTCCTGGATACAGCTATAGGTCATATAACCGTTTGGCCATGGCCACAATCCCGAAACTTGTCCCAGACTATTGCCCCAGAAGATGCAGTTGGTTACAGTACCGGTGCTATCATTTAAGCCCCCACCGGCAACACCGGCTGTGTTATAAACAACCGTGCAGTTGACGATTTCGCCGTTGCAGTTGTTCATACCGCCGCCTTTGTCTATTGCCGTGTTGTCATAGACCAGGCAGTTACTGATAGTGCCGTGACAGTCGGTTATGCCGCCGCCGTCGTCGTATGCATAATTGCCTGTTATTATGCATGCATCGATAAGCCCGTTTGCACCTCTTACTCCGCCCCCGTGTTTCGTGGCGATGTTGTCTTTTATAATACAGTTGGCGATTGTGGCATTTGTGTTGGAGCCGGTTATGCCGGCTCCGGACTGGTTGTTAGGGCCGTAGCCGTTAGTGATGGTAAAACCCAGCAGCTCACAATCGCTCGTCTCGGTGCCGTTAAAAGTTACCACGGTATCAGCTCCGTTGCCGTCGATAATCGTGGCCGCTACGACGTTGAAGTCATAGGGATCGGTTGAAGTGAGAATGATATCCTTGCCCCCGAAACCGATATTCTCAGTGTACGTACCCTCAGCCACGATAATGATGTCGAGGTTACTTGCATTATCTATCGCAGCCTGTATGGAGGTGTAATCGCCGGAGCCGTCCCAATCGACTAAGATTGTGCCCGCGGCGCAGGGAACCGCCAAAAGCGCAAGCAAAATCAGGCCCAGCATGCCTTTCATCACGATACCACGTCCTCCAGATTAGAAAATGGGCATTATACAAGCATACATTGTACCTTACTTTACGTAAATAGTCAAGTAATTTCCGGAGAATTTCGCAATGAGCGCCAGCCCCTTTTGGATGCCAAATAAGCCAAATGGATGACTTCGGACCATATTTAAGTTTTTTCTAAGCGAATAATATGATATAAAAAGCATCGAGCATTCAGGAAAAGGTCGGCTCTATGTTTATGAAGCGATTGGACAAATGGCTCAAGTAGCTTACCGAAAAATACCGTCATTAAAAACAGCCTCTGATTTCAAGGCGTACCTGAATCAGCGCGACATATCGCTGCCCTTCGAAGAGGTTGTCCCATCCGGCCCTGATGCCCCCTTGAGCCGGCCCTGGCAGTTCGAGGACAGAACTATAGGCAATCGCTTTTGTGCACTGCCTATGGAAGGCTGGGATTGCCTTGAAGACGGCAAACCAAGCGAATTAACAAAAAGACGGTGGCAGCGTTTCGGATTAAGCGGCGCAAAGCTGATATGGGGTGCAGAAGCGTGCGCCGTTTGCCACGAAGGAAAAGGTAATCCAAGACAACTGATGATAAACGAGCATACTCTCGCTGATATAGCCGCGATGCGTCAATCGCTCGCCGAAACCCACCGGAGCCATTTTGGCAAAAGTGACGATTTGTTTATCGGGCTTCAGTTGACGCATTCAGGCCGCTTTTCTCGACCAAACCACTTCAATCGAGCCGAACCGAAAATCGTGTATAACCACCCTGTGCTCGATGCTAAAGTAGGAATCGGAAAAGATTACCCCGTTCTTACGGACCAACAAATCGAAAACATAATACACCAATTTATCAACGCAGCGACACTTGCCGAAAAAGCAGGCTTTGACTTCGTTGATATCAAGCACTGTCACGGCTATCTCGGCCATGAATTTCTTTCAGCCCACACCCGGCCGGGCCCGTTCGGTGGTAGTTTGCGAAATCGCAGTCGGTTCTTAGCCGAAATAATCTCAGGCATCAGGTCAAGTACACAAAATCTGAAAATTGGTGTTCGTTTGAGCATCTTTGATTTTCCACCCTTCAGAAAAAAACAAAAGGGTATTGGCCGGCCTCAGCAAATATCCGGCGATTACCTGTATGCTTTTGGCGCAGACCATACCGGGCTTCGAATCGACCCGGCCGAAACCATGACATTCCTTGATTTCCTTGCTGATATGAACATCAAACTCGTCTGTGCAACGGCTGGGTCTCCTTATTATAATCCGCACATCATGAGGCCCGCAATGTCTCCGCCTTGCGATGGCTACCTTCCCCCCGAGGACCCCCTTGTTGGAGTGGCACGCTTGATAAATGCCACGGCTGAGTTAAAGGAAAAAAGACCACAGATGATTTTTGTCGGCTCCGCATATACCTACCTCCAGCAGTGGCTCCCGCACGTCGCACAGGCTGTCATAACCTCCAACATGGCCGACTCCATAGGCCTCGGAAGGATGATGCTTGCTTACCCTGACATTGTTGCCGATATCTTGAATGCAAAGCCCCTGGACAAAAGGCGCATCTGCCTAACAAACAGCGATTGTACCACCGCACCACGCAACGGCTTAGTTTCCGGCTGTTATGCCCGTGATCCCTTCTACAGATCAAGAACCGAATTCAAGACCCTAAAACAAATTAAGAAATCCCTCAGAAATGCTTAAAATCTCTACAGATGCTAATATAGGCAATAAATTGCCCGGTTTATTCGTCTAAATATAATATAAGTGATAATTTACGAAAGATAAGCAGGGTGAAATAAGAATGCAGGACTTTCATCTCCTTATTAATCCGGTAATGCTTGTAATTACAACCTTTATGACGGTCGCAAACACAACGGCTGTCGAATCACAGATTGTGCGCCCATTTGAAAGCAATGGCAATCATATCGCAACGAACAACATAGACAGGCTGGTGATGGCGACATTGCGCGAGAAGGGCATTGAGCCTGCAAATGTGTGTTCTGATGAGGTCTTTGTCAGGCGGGTATATCTGGATGTGATAGGTACGTTACCCAAGCCTGAGGATATTCGCAGATTCATGAAGAATCGACGTACCGACAAACGTGCTGCGCTGATAGACGCCCTGCTGGGGCGCGATGAGTTTGCCGAGTATTGGTCGCTGAAGTGGTGCGATCTGCTTCGGGTCAAGGCGGAGTTTCCCATCAATCTGTGGCCCAATGCGGTGCAGGCATATCATCGCTGGATTCTGGATGCTATCCGGAAAAATATGTCTTATGACGAATTTGCTCGCGAGCTGTTAACCTCGAGCGGCAGTAACTTTCGCGTACCACAGGTTAATTTTTATCGTGCCATTCAAGGCCATGAACCCGGGTCCATAGCTGAGGCGGTTGCCCTGACATTCATGGGGGTACGTCTGGAGAAATGGCCGAAAGAAAAGCGAGAGGGCATGGAGGCTTTTTTCTCGCGAGTGGCATATAAGACTACAGCCGAATGGAAAGAAGAAATCGTTTATCTTGATCCGACAGCCACCGAAGCATTACATGCAGTTTTTCCCGACGGCACTACTGTTAAAATTCAGGCAGACAAAGACCCCCGTGAAGTTTTTGCTGATTGGTTGGTAACTCCAAAGAATCCGTGGTTTGCAAAAAATATTGTTAATCGCATCTGGGCCTGGCTGCTGGGCCGAGGGCTAATTCACGAACCCGATGACATCCGGCCGGATAATCCGGCTGTGCATCCTCAGGTCCTTGAGTATCTGGAAAAGGAACTGGTTAAGGCCGGCTATGACCTGCGTCACATTTACCGTTTGATTCTCAACTCCGGCACCTACCAGCAATCCTCGATCCGGCGCAGCAACCGGCCCGATGCAGAAGCCCTGTTTGCATGTTATCCGGTGCGCAGGCTTGAGGCGGAAGTTTTGCTGGATGCCCTGTGTTGGATTTCCGGAACCAAGGAGGGTTATTCAAGCCCTATTCCGGAGCCGTTCACTTTTATTCCGGAGGAACATCGAGCCGTCGAGCTGGCGGATGGGAGCATAACCAGCCAGTTCCTCGAGATGTTCGGGCGCCCGGCCCGGGATACGGGTCTGGAATCAGAACGTAACAACCAATTCACAGATGCGCAGCGGTTACATCTGCTGAATTCAACTCATATTCAAAATAAAATCGAACGCAGCCAACGGTTAATTAAGGGAGCCAAGAGGGACAGCCGCAAGCGGATTAACATGGTTTATCTGAAGGTATTGTCGCGTTTCCCAACAGAGGCCGAACTTGCTGCCGCGAAAGAATATTTCCAAACAGATGGAATAAACATCGGACAAGCTACGAACGACCTGATTTGGGCGCTCATTAATACAAAAGAATTTCTATACCGACATTAAATGCAGAGACGGCACCATGAAAAAACAAAAAACCAGTTTATATGAAATGACCCGTCGCGATGCGCTAAGAATGGGATTTCTCGGGGCCGGGGGGCTGGTGTTGGCAAGTCATCCTGGTCTTCGGGCGGGGGGACTTGCATCTTTGCGCCCGAAAGCAAAGGCAAGGTCGGTTATACAGATATGGATGTGGGGAGGGCCGAGTCATCTGGATACTTTTGACCCGAAGCCGGAGGCGGGTTATGATTATTGTGGTCCTTTCAAAAAGCCGATTGCTACCAATGTGAAAGGTATTCAAATCTGTGAAATGCTCCCTTTGCTTGCAAAGCAGGCCGACAAGTATTCCATCATCCGCAGCATGACCCACGGCATTAACGCACATGAAACGGCATCCTATATGGTTCAAACAGGCCGTAAACCTGGCAGGCTGGTTTACCCCTCCGTTGGGGCCGTTGTATCACTATTCAAGGGGTATGAGCATGGTTATAA
>QNBT01000061.1 GCA_003644205.1 Planctomycetota bacterium
CCATAGAAAGGGATTCGAATCCCAGAACGTAGCTTTTGTCCTCTATTATTATCTGGACTTCCTTCATAACCGCACCGCCAAGCGGATATATGCCCTTCTGTGCGACTTTATCGCATATTCGCTTCTGTTGAGCCTGCCCGCCGACAATCGGTGGCGGCACGGCATCTGGACCGATATCGCCGAAACTCACACCGTACATCAGATTGCTGGCACACATATTTTCCTGTCATACTACCAGCGAACCTCGCGCGACGCCTTTCTGCTGAAAGCAAAAGACGCCATGGATTTTCTCATTTCCATCGCCGATAATTTATCTGACGACAAAATCTGGTTCCTCCACGATACCCTCGAAACCAACATGGCCGATTCGGGCCTGTTCTACAAAGTATTCGGCTCGGCCGCCTTCGGCAAATCGGACCCGAACACACTCTGCATTAATTCACACATAGCAACTCTGACCGCCCTGCACAGGCTCAATCAGTTCGACCCCTATGACAAATATAGCACATATTTTGAAAAAGGATTGAGCGCACTCAAAAACGTTTTACAGGCCAATCCTTGTGATTGGTTATACTCGTGTGCATATCGGCCCAGAGACCTTCTCATGCGGCTCTGCACAAAAACTGAAAACATAATCGCAAAAAAGCTGCTTAAAATCTGGACCCTGATTCTTATGAGGCACCTGCTGGGCTTCCTCAAGAAAAAATTTCCTCGAATCGTCATGCCAAATGGTTTCATAGAAAGGGACCTCTCACATTCCATGTTGTCCGATTTCTATCATTTCCTCAACATCGAGGCCATGTTAGTATTGTACAGCCGGACAAAAACCGACTGGCTCCTGAAACAAATCAAAAAGAGCGTAGAATACAGCACCGGCACCGGCCTGGCTGGCTACGTTTTCAAGCGCGAGCCCAAGGCGATGCTGTTTCTCGATACCCTTCTTCTCTATTCCGGCATCATAAACCAAAATTACCTCCCCTTGCTACCACGGTATCTGGCACGTTTTCAACAAGCCAATTCAGCCCTACCGGTCAATATCCTTTCAGACCCATTCATCACAGACACTTCCTTGCCGCTACGCGTTGACAATGAGAATGTAATTATATTAGTCCCCGCAGCCGGAAAAAAACTCAGGGCGATTCTCGTCAATACCACTCAAAAGGACGAAAAGGTCGCTATAAACCTGCCGTTGGAAAATGCTGTTGACGAATTGGAGGCCATCGATTCAAGTTACCAAAAATCGTCCCTCAGTGCCGAACTTGTTGTCCCAAAAATGGGATACGTAAAAATCGTGAGCAAGAATGGATAGAATCAACATAATAAACGAGCAGTGGGATTACCTCATAATCCTCGATGCCTGCCGATACGACTATTTCGACCGGCTCTACCGAGACTACTTCGCCGGCGATCTATCCAAAAAAATATCCACCGGTTCATGCACAAACGAATGGCGGGATAAATCATTCCCGGATTACTATGATGACATCGTTTATATCTCGGCAAATCCGCAAATATCTGCGAACCTGCCCGTTTATGGCTACCTCGCCGGCGACCATTTCCACAAGGTCCACGAAGTCTGGAAAACCGGATGGGACTCCCAATCCGGAACAGTCCTCCCGGAAACCCTGACCAATGCCGCTATCGATATAATCGCAAAGACCCTCGCCGGCAAAAGATTCATTATCCACTATATTCAGCCCCATGCTCCGTATTTGATGGACGATATTGAGCCGCATGGCTACGACAAAGGTGATATACATGCCGATAGGACCCTCGCCGGTTCGGATCAATATGGAAAGCCCTCGTCCATCAAGAAATGGTTGCTCAAAAAATTGACGCCACTTTTTAAGAATACAAACATCCTGACCAATTATCCGGAATGGATACTAAGGCAAGTGCTGTTTATGCCCCCCGGCTGTGCAATGGACGCGGCCAGAAGAAAGTACGGCCGAAAAATGCTCCCCAAAGCCTACGAGGCCACGCTGAAGCGGACACTCGCCCAGGTCGCCGTATTACTGAAACACTTAACCGGCCGAATCATAATCACCGCCGACCACGGCGAGCTTTTGGGCGAAGGCCGCCGCTACGCCCACCCTTACGGCTCAATCGACCCGACTCTCATCGAAGTTCCCTGGCTGGTCATCGAAAGAGGAGAAAAAGATGCAGATACCACAGAGGTTACTGCGGACGAAAGGCTATCGGAAAAACCCGACAAGCCAACCGGCAAAACAAAAACAGAAACCGAACAGCAAGAGTTGAAACGAAAATTAAAATCCCTCGGTTATTATGATTAGCACCGGTAGGATTGATACCACATTTAAGCTCTGCCGGGTTTTTTACAGAGCGGTAATTGACAAATCTTTTGCTGATGCTTATACTTGTTAAAGAAGCAGCCGAAGACGGTACACTCGTGACGCAACTGAGCTAATAAAATCTATAAGTAAATGTGAGCGCAAGGACAATGGCAATCGTCGTTCAAAAATTCGGTGGGACATCCGTGGCCGATGCCGACAAGATTCGCCGGGCGGCCGCTCGTGCGGCCGAGGCCCACAACCGGGGCAATCAGGTCGTCGTTGTGGCGTCGGCCCGCGGCAAGCAGACCGACCAGCTCGTGGCCGATGCCCTTGAACTGAATCCGAATCCGCCGAGGCGGGAGATGGACATGCTGCTGAGCACCGGCGAGCAGCAGACCGTATCTTTAATGGCTATGGCACTTGAGGCGATGGGTCAGGCGGCCATAAGTTTTACCGGCTCGCAGATTCGCATGTTGACGGACGATGCCCACTCAAAGGCCCGCATCAGAAGCATAGGCACTGAGAGAATCCGCAAACAGCTTGATGTAGGCCGTATCGTTATCGTTGCGGGCTTCCAGGGAATGGACGAAAACGGCAACATAACAACCCTCGGCCGGGGCGGGTCCGACACAAGTGCCGTTGCCCTTGCCGCGGCGCTGAATGCCGAGTTGTGTGAGATATATACCGATGTGGACGGAATATACACCACCGACCCGAGAATATTCGGCAATGCCGTAAAGATGGACCACATCAGCTATGATGAAATGCTGGAGCTTGCCAGTCTCGGTGCCGGCATCATGCACTCAAGAGCCATCGAGTTCGGAAAAAAATTTAACGTAAAGATTCATGTAAGGAGCAGCATGGAAGACAAACCCGGAACATTAATTAGTCATGAAATGCCCCAAATGGAGGGCGTCCTGGTCTCGGGGGCGACAATCCAGAAGGACCTTGCGAAAATAGGTCTTGTAGGTGTGGATAACAGGCCCGGTAACGCCGCAAAGATTTTCGCACACCTTGCAGAGGCACAGGTGATAGTGAACGATATCATTCAGGTTGAAATCAGCAAGGAAAAGGCGAACATGTCGTTTACAGTTACCAAGGCTGACCTTGCCGATGCGCAGAAAGCAATTGATGAAATCAAGGAACAGGTACATTGCCAGTCGGTATTTGTTCGTGATGATATTGCCGAAATCTCGGTGGTCGGTGTGGGCATGAGGTCGCACTACGGCGTGGCCAACACCATGTTTAAGGCCCTGGCCGAGGCAAAAATAAATATCGACTCGATAACAACGAGTGAAATCCGCATCAGTTGCATCGTTGACCGCCAGCAGGGTGAAAGAGCGCTTGTAACAGTTTGCGAGGCCTTCGAGCTTGATAAGCCAGCAGATAAGCGAAGATAAAACGACCCTAATCTGCGTTTCTCACCGCCGAGGTCGCAGAGACCGCAGAGATTTGTGGCTTAAAATGACTTATGTAAAATACAGCGCTTATCGCAAGTAACAAAATGTTGTAGTTGGCATTTTCCGGTTTGGGCCGTAACTTCTTTAATACAAACCAACTCCGCGTCCTCAGCGTGCTCTGTGGTGAAATATCCGGGCTAAATGTTTAAGTGCGGGAGAACCAGGGATAAACAGGCGAGGTGGGCGGTTTTCATTGGAGGTTGAATTTGAATTGTTTTTCGAAGACTTCTTCGAAGTCGAAGACATTATCAAAATCCTCGATTGTGTCGGTTTCCTGGGCGGTCATCCACTTGTGGTTTATCATCAGATACACAATCTCGCCGAGGTCCCTTGTGGTGCTTACGCCCCAGCGGTTCAAAACCATCCTGCTTAATCTTCCCCACCTTTCAATTGCCAACTCGGCAAGGCCTTTAGAGAGCTCGGCGCCGCTGATATGACGCGGCTGGTCTTCGTCGGCGGCTTCCTTGATTTTGCGAATAGTTGCTCCAAGGCCCTCATAAACAAATTTCAGGGCCTCTGCGTTGTATCGGCCGTCCTCTGCGGCGATATCTTCGATGGTCTTCCTCATTTCATCGCTCCAACCTTCTTAATGCACTCGCTGGCCCGGCTTGGCGCCCTCATCGACGGTAAGCATGAATATGTCCTTATCGCCGGGGCCGGCAGCTAAAATCATTCCTTCGGAAACGCCGAACTTCATCTTTCGCGGCTTGAGGTTCGCGACGCACACAACCTTTTTGCCGATTAGATCGGCGGGCTTGTAGGCCTTTGCTATTCCGGCGAGCACGATTTTTTTTACATTGCCGACATCAAGCTGAAGCCTGAGCAGCTTATCGGCTCCTTCGACAGGCTCGGCTGAGATGACCTCGGCGATTCTGAGGTCAACCTTCATAAAGTCTTCAATTGAGCACTCAGGCTCTATTGGCTCGACCGAAGCTGCTTGAGCGTCTGGTGTTGCGTCGGGCGCCTGTTCTTTGCTTTGATTAATCATTGCTTCTACCTTTTCTTTTTCAACTCGCTCAACTAATCGTTCGAACCGGCCTATTGTATGTTCTTCGAGCACACTGTCAACATCGGCATAGCCAAGCGGGCCGATTTTCAGGAACCGCTCCACCGTTTCGGCATAGGCCGGCAGGACGGGTTTTAGATAAATTGTCAGGATTTTCGCCGCGTTTATCGCAGCCGTCAGGGTTGCACGCGTTTTTTCGGGGTCGGTTTTTATCGTTTCCCACGGCTGCTGTCGGTCAAAGTATCTGTTGCTCTCATCGGCAAGCGCCGAGATGGTCCTCATGGCCGCGGCGTAGTTAAGCTCCTCAAAGTCGGCGATTATGCCCTCCTTCGCCCCCTGCAGTATCCGAACAAGTTTTGCGCCCTTTTGGTCCAGCCGGCCCAGGGTGCCGTCGAGTTTTTTGGTCAGCATAGGTACGGAGCGGCTGGCCAGATTCGCGAGTTTGCCAACGAGGTCCGAGTTAATCTTTGTTATAAAATCATCAAAGTTCAAATCGATGTCCTCGATGCCGCTGGTCAGCTTGGTAGCATAATAATATCGCAGATACTGAGGGTCGAGGTGTGCCAGATACGTCTCGGCCTTGATGAAGGTTCCTTTGCTCTTGCTCATTTTCTGGCCGTTGACCGTCAAAAAACCGTGGACGAAGAGCTTGTCGGCTGTTTTGAACTTTGCGCTTATAAGCATGGCGGGCCAGAACAGCGCGTGAAAATACATGATGTCCTTACCGATAAAGTGGTACAATTCATACTCGTTGCTGTTCCAGACTTTATCGAAGTCCAGGTTGTGCCTGTCGCAGTAGTTCTTGCACGAGGCCATATAGCCGATGGGGGCATCGAGCCAGACGTAGAAGAATTTGTTTTCCTCGCCGGGGATTTTGAAGCCGAAATAGGGTCCATCCCGCGATATATCCCAGTCGCGCAGGCCGGCATCAAACCACTCATTCAGTTTATTCAGGACAGACTTTTGAGTATGGCCGCTTTCGATTAATTTCTTTAGCCTGTCGGTGTAGTCGCCTAATTTGAAGAAGTAGTGGACACTGGTTCGCCGAATTGGCTCGGTGCCACAGTTTGCACAGACCGGCTCAATAAGCTCTGTCGGCCGATGTGTGCCGCCGCAGGCGTCGCAGGAATCTCCATATTGGTCAGGAGCCTTGCAGCGCGGACATGAGCCGCGAATATAGCGGTCCGGCAGCCACATATCACATTGGACACAATAGGCCTGCTCGACATCACGCTTTGCGATGGAATTGTTGTCCACCGCTCGTTTGTAGAGCAGTTCACTGAATTGCCGGTTTTCTTCGGAATGGGTGGAATAATAGTTATCAAACCGGATGCTGAATTTGGTAAAGTCCCTGATGTGTTCGGCGTGCACACGCTCGATCAGCTCTTCCGGCTCAATACCGTCTTCTCTGGCGCGAATCATAACGGGTGTGCCGTGCGTGTCGTCCGCGCAGAAATACAGGCACAAATTACCTCGGGCCTTTTGGAACCTGACCCAGATGTCGGTCTGGAGATATTCCACGAGGTGGCCGATATGTATAGGGCCATTGGCGTAAGGCAGTGCAGATGTAACAACGATTTTACGTGCCATTGATTTTTCCCCGGCTAAAGCTAATCCTTGTCGCTGCTCCGGCTGGTTTTGTCTCCTTGTTTTTCATCGCAGTCTTTTGCTGTTGGCTCTGTGGGCCGGTTTTGTTCGTCAATTATTTCAATTTCATCGACGCTGAAGGCTTTTTTTTCTCCCGCCTCATCCTGCACGACCACCAATTGTGTCAGAATCTGCATATCAACGACCTTGCCCACGCCCCGGCTCGTTCTGACCGTGGCATTCTTCCTCGGCAGCTTCCTCTTCAGGTCCTTGTAGGTGGCATCTTCGTAACGCAAACAGCACTTGAGTCTGCCGCAGTGGCCGGATATCTTTGATGGGTCGAGAGTGGCCTTTTGGAGTTTTGCCATCCGCATGTTGACAGGCTCCAAAATCTTCAAAAATTGTCTGCAGCAACACGGCAGTCCGCAGCTTTCGTAGTCGCTTATAATCCTGGCCTCGTCGCGTGCGCCGATCTGCCGAAGTTCGATTCGCGTTTGATATTCCCGTGCCAGGCGCTTGACCAACTCCCTGAAATCGACTCTGCTGCTGCTGGTAAAATAAATAACAATCCGCTCACCGCCGAACACATGCTCGGCATCGATTATCTTCATCGGCAGTTTCATCTCGCTTACAAACCGCTGGCAGCACTGCATCTCCTCTTTTGCCGAGGCCTCAAGATGTTTTTCCTCCATCACGTCTTCGGCTGTTGCGAAACGAACGAAAGTGCCGCCCTCGGCCAGTGGGTAATCTTTCTGTGTCTTGCCGAAATACTGCTGAACCTGCTCGGGCGTGCTTTTGAAATGTCCGGAGCGATAGTTGAATCGCCCGACAAGCTCACCCAGCTCGAGTCCACGATTGGTCTTTATCACTACGCGAGTTTGCGTCTTGGGTATATAGCTTTCCTTGTGCTCAAACCAGCCCAAGTGCCCCATTCGGCCGTACCGAACCAGCATCAGCTTTTTATGCTTCTGCACCTTGTGTTTTACTGTTTCGCCCTGCGCCATTCGACTCCTGAGCCTATTCTACGAACTACGAACTAATAATTTTACCACAGCCGGCGTAGTTTAACAACAACTCTTCGAAAACCAGCCTCTCGTTAACACTTCGCTGCACCCACTGCATATTTTCGTATGCCTTGCCGATTTTTTCGGCCAAGTCCTCGGCGTCGAATTTTTTGCCCACTTTCTCAATCTTGCTCACCTGGTCACTGTTTACAAAGGCGGCGTCATTACCAAGGTGCATCTTCATCGCGTCGTCCAGTGCAGCGATTATCATCCGGATAAGGCCGGTCTGTGTTCTTCGATTGATGTCCTTTTTGCTGACGTTCGACTGTTTCTCGGTCCATGCATCGCTTATCTTTTTGGCCGATTGGCCCAGCCACTCGGCAAAGTCCAACGCATCGGGCAGTTCGTAATCTGCGAAGCGGCTAACAAGCTCTGTTTTAATTTGATAACAGCTTTTATCCTTCAGTTCGAGTCCGGCCCAGGCCAAGGCCGTGCCAAGACTGCCATCGCTAAATGCCGCCCAGTATTTTGCCTCGCCGGCGGCGACGCCCGACCGGGTCAATTGTTCCACGATTTTCTCTGCGTCCACCGGGCCAAACCGGATAATCTGACAGCGAGACTGTGTTGTCGGCAGCATATTCTCGAGACGGCTGCAAATCATTATGATAAAGCAATACTTCGGCGGCTCCTCCAATACTTTTAAGAGGGCGTTTTGCGAGGATTGATTGAGTCGCTCGGCCTCTCGAACAACATAAACGGTCGCGGAGCTCATCTGCGGTCTACCAGCCACTTTATCAATTATAAATTCGCGAATGACATCTATCGGCAAATCAAGCGGTGTTTTGCCCTTACCGGTTTTTGTGAACTCGACGAGTTCTTTATATATATGATTAAAATCCGGATGCGCACCGCCCTCAAACACCTCGCACGACCGGCAATTGCCGCAGCTATCGTAGAACACACCTTCCGGCCTCTGCTGCTCTATTTTATCGTTGCACAACAGCATCTTTGCCCATTCCTGAGCTGTTTTGAATTTGCCTACCCCGTCCGGGCCGACAAATAAGTAGGCGTGGGCCAGCTTGTCCGCGGCATACGCCCGCTGCAAGATGCCGATTGCTTTATCCTGACAGAAGATTTCTTTAAGACTCATTTTATTTGCCTAACGGCGCCGGCCACCGTTTGATGTACCTGTTCAATATTTTTTGTCGCATCAACGATAACGATGTTGTCATTAAAGTTACTTAACTGCAAAAACCCTTCTCTTACCTTTTTGTGGTATTCTTTGCCCTTTTGCTCCATCCGGTCAAGTGCGCGGTTCATTCGCTTCGCTGCCGTCTCTACGTCAACATCCAATATAATCGCCAAATCCGGCCAGACCCTCTCCAGGCTCGCGGCAGCGATTTCAACAACCCTTGCTGCCCCAAACCGGCCAGCAAAGCCTTGATATGCACATGTACTCGTTACCCATCTGTCTAATACTACGCATTTTCCGGCCTTGAGTGCAGGAGCAATTTTTTCGGCCCATAATTGCGCCCTCGATGCCATATATAAAAGCAGCTCCGTCCGCACGGATATTTCGGCGTGCTCAGGGTTAAGCAGGATTTCGCGTATTTTTTCCCCGACAGCCGTCCCGCCAGGGTCGCGAAATGTTACAACTTGAACGCCTTGGCCTTTCAGCCGGTCGTAGAGCATCACCGTCTGCGTACTCTTGCCGCAACCATCCGGCCCATCCAACGCGATAAACTTCCCACTGAGCCTATTCGGCAAATTCATCTCCATTGTTTTCCTCTGTATCCTCTATGGTTAAGTTTGTTCTTCCCGCGACGAACAGGACCGCGCCGAGGTTAAGGGCCACTATCAGCAAACTCGAAACGACGGCGTAGATTCCGACGACGGCGTAATAGAAAACGCCGCCCGGCTCCATCAGGCCCAATAAAGATGAAAGCAGGTAAACGGTTGCAAAGCAAACAAAAAACGCCCGGACCAGCCCCTTCTCCTCGAAAAATCTGTACTCTTTCAAAAGTCCGACCGCCTCCAACACCATGCGGTCTCTTACAATCATCACGGCGGGAATAAACAACATGGGTTTGGCCAGCACAGACAACGCCGCGAACGAACACAGGTGCGCGACCCAATCCGGAATTTGCGAC
>QNBT01000062.1 GCA_003644205.1 Planctomycetota bacterium
CAGCAAAACGAGCAAAAAATACAGTCCGAAATCAGGCAGGCGGCCATTGATTCACTAAAATCAAAAGGCGAATTGCCACAGAATTATGTATAAAACAGAAATTACAAAAACTGAGCCACTTAACCCAGGCGATGTTATCGAGATCGTTTATAAAACGACCAGTTGGGTATTGCCTACTGCAATTCAGTTGGCAGCGATTGAAAATAAACTTTTAGGCAAAGAAGAAAAAGGATGGGTATATGAAGCGATAACTTGGAGTAGGGACGAAAAAAAATTATATATTCGGTGCAAAATAATCAAAACAAATCCGATTGCAGTTACCGCCGGCTTAATCATAACCTCTCTCGCTATCATTTTGGGCGGCTTGCTTATATTTTTAACATTCGACCGGATTTATAAAATCACTGAATCGCCGGCGGGTTCTTTATCGATAAGTCTTGTATTGGGTATATTGATATTGCTTGTGCTCAAGGGTTTAAAATTATGATTGATACTTGGCCTGATAGATTAAGACTGCAAGAAAAAAGAGGCTTTGAAAACTATAAAATCATCACTATCAATTTATCGTCCGCCAGGGCAAATCAATGGTATAATTTCGCGGGCGACTTTTTGTATGTCGAATCTGTGAGCAGCCCCAGCGCAGCAGCTACAATTAAGCTAAATAGAGATCGCTTGGATAGTTTATCGCTCAGGCTTAATACTGTTATTAAATCGGTGTTCACAGGTTTTTACATCACAAACACGGCGCAGGCCGGTGAATCATTGACACTTATTGTCGGCATTGACTTTGAAAAATATGCGGCGGCAATCTCGCAGCAACCGGAACCACAAACAGTCGTAGAACTCACTCACGCAAGCGCAAATACTAACGTAACACCGGCCTCGGCGCCGGCCAGGATCGCAATCATAAAGGCCCACAGCCGAAATACCGATATTGCCTGGATTGACTTCGGCCAAGCGGCGGTACAGGATTCATGTTTACCGCTGGAGCCAGGCGACACAATCACTGTGCCCATATCAAATTTAGATCAAATAAATGCCAACTTTGAGGTCGGCGGGGAATTTGTATGGATAGTGAATCTGCTATAATAACTCCGGAAAATAAACCGTTTGTGTTGACGCGATTTCTGCCGAAAACCGGCCAGACAATAATTTACGCGCCCAACGACGACGGCGACTATCAAAAGGGATGGGCTATCGGTGGCCGTTTTGTAGTCAAGACAATATCGGGCGACGATGTTGTATTTGACAGGTCAACCGGCCTATTATGGCCCAAGGACGGATCAAAGGCGGGTTGTAATAATGGTAATATGCTCACCTGGGCGAACGCGATTATATATTGCGAAGGTCTTAGTTTTGCCGGCTATAGTGATTGGCGATTGCCAAATATTTACGAACTACAATCAATAGTAGAACACAATGGTGTCGCGCCGTTTTTATATTCGGCATGGGTGAATATGGTATCAAGCATTTATTGGTCGTCAACAACATACATGGCAAATACAACAGCAGCATGGTGTACTAATTTTATCGCCGGTTTAAAAAATGCCAAAACAAAAACAGAAAATTGGTATTTGATTGCGGTGAGAGGGGGATCGCCCTGGTGATCATAAAATACGAAAATAATGTTATGGTGGTAAAACACCCAAGCGGCCATGCTGACAAATACAACAGATCTGATCTTGAAAGAATAAAATTGATGTATATAGAAGAAATCGAGAACGCTAACAATGACCTGATCGAAATCAATACACATATAATAAACCTACAATTATCAGAGGGCTAATTATGGCAAAAAAAAGAAGGCAAAGAAAATCCAGCCGTAAAACTTATCGGCTCAAGCGAACGGCAAAAAAGGCGGCGAGAGGCCGTCCTCTCTATAAGGTAAAGGGCGGCTGGAGAATCGGTAAAAGAAAAAGGCGTTAAAAATGCCGACCTGGACAGTCAAGAGACGGCGGGCCTGTGTCCGCGATTCAAAAGGCAGGTTCAAAAAGTGGCGCGGCGGCAGAACCAAAGCGGAGTTAAAAAAGAAGCGTAATAGTTTTCAAGGTATCGCCGTCCATATCGGCAAAGAATATCGGCGACAACGAGGCAGACCGGCAAAGGTCGGCGCAATTGTAAGAACCAAAAGAAAAGACGGCGGTTATCACAAAGGCGCAATGTGGTACGTTAAGACTAAATACGGGTGGCGAAAAACAGGATCAACCACCAGGCCGAGCAAGGCAACTATAAACCGAATCTGTAAGCGGGCGAGGGCGGGCAGATAAACGAAATTGAAAATCGGGTCGGAAAGACCGGCCTTTTCGCGCTAATAAGAGAAAAGGAGTATCTAAAAATGAAGGTTATTGATGAAATTCGTAAATGGATGGATCATAACAGATTTTTTGTGATCGGCATTTTGGGATCGACCTTGATATTTATTATAGCGGTCGGCTGCACGCCTACCACACAATCGCCGGTTGATCCGGCTGTTATGGTTACAGCGCCAGAGCTTGAGCTTGAATATCTAACATGGCATAAGCAACAGGAGATCATACTTGCCAGGTTCGATCTTGCCAGGGCCGATCTTGAAGCACAAAAAAAGGCATGGAATGAAGTGCAGCAGGCAATCGTTACATTGGCATCGGGCGGTATCGCCGATTTACCAGGCTTCATGCAGCTAATTTTCGGCTTAGGCGGCGCCGGTGCTATTGCCGACAATATCAGAAAGAGAGGCTTAATTGCCGGACTTAAGCGCAACAAATAACTACAAAACGCTGTTCGACAAGAACTGGCGCATACTAACCGTGATAGTGGCGATTGCCCTGCAATGGGGTTCGACCACGGCGACTCTGCGATCACAAGCAGACAGGCTTAATAATATCGACAAACGTATCGAAAATATCAACCAGAGGATTGATAATGCTTTCAATCGGTCAATTATTAGGGCCGCTCGCGGCGATGAACGGCGTATATAACCTCCGTATCGAATTCGACGTCGAAGATCGGGCCATAAAAGCACATTATACGGATCGGGTAGGGAATCCGGCCTCGACCGTACTATTATTTGACGACCTGGAGCGACAGATCAACGCTCAGACGCCCGATCCCTGTAATATCCCTACCAACAGCAGGCCCAATCGCTGATCGCCGATTTTGGGTGATTTTGGGGCTTTTTTCAATTCTGCTTTTTTTTCACAGATAACTGTTGACACGGGGGAGGTTTTATGGTAAGCTGCGCGGGCGGGAGGCGGGCAGAGGTAGCCTATGGACTACCTCTGCCCTTGAAGCGGAAACAACGCCGACCGATGGTTTTTTATAGGTCGGCGGCGTTGTAAAAAATAGTCGGCGTTGTTGACTTAATTTTATATCGGCTTCGCCGAAAAAACAGCCGGCTACGCCGGCACGGTTCAACGAAGGAAAAATTGAAAATGAAAGTATTTGCGTCTCTATTTTTTGTTGTTATGACAGGCTGTCAACCATGCCCACAAGGTGATAATGCTTGTTACAAATTTAGATATGGCCTTGTGCCTGATGAAACAAGAGCAAGCGGTTATCGCCCTATGTCATTGGGCGAGTATTTGTTTGGCGAAAAAAAATTAGAAAAAAATCAAGAAAATCCTTGACTTTTTTATATTTTTTGCGATAGTCTCTAAAGTTCACCGGCTTAATTTGCCGATGAATAAAGGGACTTTGGACGTCCTATAACATATAATAGGTTACGTAAGTGTTTTATTTACAAGCAGTTACGGACGCCGGCCATTTTGCGGACAATGAGATGGATTCCGATAATAACGCAATTCTGGAGCTCGAATCGGGCAAGAAAAAATCACCGTCCAGAATCAAGCGGGAGATCGTAAATCAAGCCGAGATTACCAAACTCACACAATCCGAGAAATTTTCATCACGGCTATTAATCTCTCCTCGAACGGGCCGCCCATTTTATTATTTTCGTTATCACGGGCAAACATTGGGGGGATTTTTAATGGATCGGGTTTGGGATAACAGCGCTCTGAATCGCAGCAGGTCATTTTGCATAATCACTGACGACGGCACAAAAGAAGAATTCTTCGCCAACCAAAGGCTTGCACGAATAATCCACAAAGAAAACTTATGGGGGAAATATATCGAGATAACGTATATCGGGGACGAGCGCACCGGTTATGGGCACGCACGAAAAATCTATCAAGTGGCAAAAATCGGGGGAATAACCGACAACGTGTCGGGTAATTATATAACTGAATTTGTGAAAGGGCGATCAAATGAACCACGTAAACAATCAACCGCCAAAACCCAAAAAACCTCAGCCTATTCCGCAAGCAATGGACGATGAACAAGAAGCTATTGTTCAAGAGGAAGACAATGACCAGGGGCAAGGTGCGGACCAGTCGGATGGAGTAGCTGCCGGCCACGGGGTGGCCGGCAGCGGTTTTTATCAGCCACCGGCGCTAAGAAAAAACGAACAGGCTATAGACCTAATAGATCAGATTCACAATATCAGGTCATATATTTTAATGCTGTCAGAAACCGTATCGGAAATCCAGGAAAGAATCGAAAGGCTCGAAAAAGCCATTCAAGGAGATGTTTACTATGGCTGAAAAAGCATTTTGTCCGAATTGCGGCACGGAATCAATCAAGGAAGGCAAGCGGATAACTTGCGAAAAATGTGATGCTGTGTTTGTCGTCAAAAAAGATGGATCACATATCGAAAGTTTGGGCCGGCTTGAAGATCATGAACGCCGGTTAAGAGCGCTTGAAGGCAAAGGGCAAAATGAAGAACAGCCGGCAGAATCGCTCGACCAGGACGAAGATCAGCCGACAGAACCGACCGGCCAGGACGAAGATCAGCCGGCAGAGGTGACCGACCAAGAGGACGATCTGTGGTAGAGGAGTTATCATGGCAAAAAAAGTATCAAAGAAAAAGTCCAAGCAAAAACCAGTTAAAAAGGCCTCTAAAAAATCGAAGCCGGAAACACAATCTCAAAAACTAACTAATAAAATAAAAACAACTCCAATGCCGACAGCCGGCAAAAAAATAGCTGGATTTGAAAGCCGGCTTGACGAGATAATAGCCGAGGAGCCAAAACCACAGCACGGCGGCAAACGTCCGGGCGCCGGTCGTCCAAAGAAACCACCGGAGCCACAAACCAGCAGAATATATCCTTCAGAAATAGAAGGTGCCGTAATAGAATTTTTACGAATACCTTTTGACTTGTGGGCGGCTAAGACCGGAATTGACGACTTAACACTCACGGCGGTAGAGGCGCATATGCTTTCAAAACCTATAATGATTTTGTTAGAATATTATGCACCGAACCTGGGCGAGATCGCTATTGCCTGGGCCTCGCTTGCAGTGGTAACGGCGGCAATCATGCGGCCGAGATTTATCATACTTAAAAAAATTCGCACTCAATATATCCAGGAACGTACAAGCGCAGCGCAGCCGGTCGGTGCAACGCCGACCGGCCCTGCGCCGCTGACTCCCAAACCGGCCGGCAACATGGGGCCGACAGGTTTTCCGACAGTAGAAGGTGTAGAAACCAGAAAGGGGATATGACATGGAAACAACAGAACTTTTAGAAGGCTTAATTAAGATAATGCAATCGCTGGACAGGTATATTTTGATAGACACCGGCGAAGAAATTGCAAGGCCTGCTGAAATTACAATTGTAGAAAAAGCCGGCAAGAAAGGAATTCTTATAATATTAAAACATGATCCTCGCTGCTACTACGACAAATGACTGAACGAAAAATAAAACTTATTTTTGGCAAGCGCGGAAGCGGCAAGAGTTATCTTGCAGCACATCTTTTAGATCAATATCTGCGATATATGGTGTTTGATACATTACATGAATATCGGAGCGGTGTAATCTTTGATGATAAATTTTTGTTGGCGCGGTTTTGGCGCGAACGATACCAGGCTCAATTTAGGCTAATCTACCGCCCGACAAAGCCGGAAAACGAAATCGCATATATTTCCGAAATGGTTTGGCTATGCGGTGATATATGTTTTTTGGTAGAAGAAATTGATAATTATTGCACTTCTCACCGGTTGGCAGATTCAAACTTATCAAACATAATACAACGTGGTCGGCACAAACACATAACATTAATCGGGGTTACACAACGACCATTCGGTATTCCACGAATCTTAACCAGTCAAGCGAAAGAGATTTATATATTTCGGACTAATGAACCTCGTGATATAGATTATCTAAAATCTCTGTTAGGCACAGAGATTGAATTATATTTAGAAAAACTCCAACAATATGAATTCTTAAAATGGGAAGATGGTTCAGAAAAAATTACAATCGCAAAAATTGAATCAGGGCACATCTCGGAAAGAAGCGCAAACAAAGGCTAATGTCGAAAAAGACAAAAGGAATTTTAAGGTAAAATGAAATTTTTTTTGTTGCCTAAGTGCTTATATTACAGGTGGTTATAAAAAAAACCGCTCATTTACAAGTAAAAAAAACAAAAAAAGACTTGACAATTTTGATCTTGTGCCGTATAAGACTTATAACGAAGGAAAAATTTATGAAAGGCTTGGTGCGGATCAAAAAGCTGCACTAAGCCTTATTTTTTGATCCGCACTGAGCCACAAAGCCAAAAATTATGAAAGGGTCAAAAAATGCAAATTAAATTTCCATCACTCAACCAATTGATCACGTTGGCAATCGCGTTGGCGGTTCTTTTCTTCATTGTTAAGCTACTGCCGGTCGAGGTTCAAAAATTTTTCAGAATATAATTTATTCTGAAAGTAAATTAAGGAGCTAAAACGATGAAAGTATTAGAACGCGAAATAGGTACAGTTGAGTATGCCGCAGGCCAAACCCGAACATTGCCATTGCCTCGCAATTACGCCTATGACAAGATATATCTTAAACTTGTTGCGCAGCTTGACGTAGCGGCGGGCGCAACCGCCGGTAATCCAAAGGATTCATGTCCGGCTCAGTTAGTGCAGAATATTCAGGTTCGGGCGAACGGTCGGGACGTTATCAAAAATTATGACATGGAAAGCCTTCACCGGCTTACACAGATCCGGCATGGCGTCAGACCATACATTGTCAGCTTAGCCTCCGGCTACGAACAGGGAGATGATAATGTCGTGGCTGTCCATGCAATCATTGACTTTGCGATGTGGCGAGCCTCAAAACCCATCGACACCTTACTTGATTCGGCGGGATTGGCGACGCTCGATTTGATAATCACCTGGACAGGCAGCCCTAATGATGTGATGAATGACGCCTTTGACGGCACAGTTTCGGTTGATTCGGCCACTCTTTACGTTGCTTCGCTGGAGAGGGTCGGTATTCCGGCTGGAACGAAATTTATGTTCAATAAAGAATATCAGATCAGATCTCAGGTAACAGCGACAAGCGCAAGCCACCAGATACAGCTACCGGTCGGTAATCTGTTTCGGGATTTTACAATCAAGACCCACTCAGACGGTGTCCAGGTCAATACAATTCTTAACAATATTCAGCTAAAATCGGGGACAGAGGTCTTTAAGAACCGCTTGGCCGGTTTTCGGCAAATGGATGATAGAGTTGAGTACGGCTTAGAAGTACCGGAAGTGTTAGCCTCGGCAGGGGCGACCGATCACTTCTACACTGAATACGTCTTGGACGGTTATTACATCTTGGATTTTGTAAAAGATGGGCGATTGACCGAAGCGCTTGATACCACAAGGTTATCAAGCCTGGAATTACTCCTGGATGTCAATTCGGTCGGTACGAACGACTTTGTTGATATATATCCGTGTGAATTGATGATGCCGGCGATTGAAAAAGTCTAAAAATAAAAGTGCCGCGTTTGCAGATGGTAGGTCGGTGTAAAACGGCATAAGTCTCAAAAACTTATGCCGTTTGCTTTGTTATGGCTAAAATTTTAGATGAACTTGTTGATTTTGCTGTTAAGTATCATCGAGGCTTTGAGGTTGCAGGAAAAGAGAGAGCAAAAATTTTTTTAGAAACTGTCGCGGCAACAACAATCGTCTATCAAGAGCGCGGCAAGATATTAGGATTTGCGATTTATTTTGAACGAAACGATAAAATTGTCTTTTTTTGCATAGCAGTCAAAAAAGAGTTAGAACAAAACTGGAGAGCTATTCCGATTTTTATGAAAGTAATTGAAAAGCTGCCTTGCAAACCGATTTATTATATCGGTAATGATTTGGAGTTAAAATTATTAAAATGGCAGAAGCCCTCACAACTGAACTAATCATAGCTTCTATGATAACAACGGGCGGTGTTTTAATTTCGCAACAACAAGCTAAAAAAGCTGAAGAAAAGGCGCAAAAAAAACAAATGCGTGCAGCCGCCGAAATGCAGGCCAAACAGCAGGAATTTGAAACACTTGCCGGCGAACATTGGGAAACATTAAACAAAGAACAAATGGAACTTCAAGCAGGTGCGCATCAGATGAACACATTGCTTGAACTAATCAAACAAGAGGGAGGGCCGGAACGGCAGGTATTAACCTTGCCTCCGGCAAAGGTTGAATCGCCGGCAGAAAGATTTAACAGGGCGGTTGACGACTTATTAAGGGGTAATATTGGATGGCAAGCGTAGAATCGAGAGTATCAGACCTTGAAAGCGATGTCGAGGACATAAAAGAGCAAAAAACGGATATCTTCAAACAGCAGGCAAAAACTATTGATGTGCTGACAAATGTCCTTGAATCAAAAATGCAAGGTTCGGCTGCGCCGGTCTATGTCCAGCCACAAAAAGCGCCGGAAAAACCCGCGCCGGATTATCTGAAATGGCTCATAATCGGCGCTATCGGCTTTGTTTTTTGGAAGGGTATAAAATGAGCGGAATCTTAGAGGGTATATCGAGTTTGGCGAAGGCCGGCTTTGACACGATAGACGTTATGGGTAAGACTGTAGGGAGCGGTTTAGAGGGATTATACACATCATTTTTCCCATCACCTCAAAAAATCAGTCCGATTAAAGCACAATCGACTCAGCCGGTAGGATTTACGGGCTTGTCTTATAGGCCGACCGAACCGCAGCATAAAGCGTCACTCGAAACAGTTGCGCAGGCTGCGCTTGACTGGATTGATTCGCCATACGAAGAACAATATGGGCCAAGCCAAGTAATGTTAGAGCGGTCAAATACTAAATCCGATCTGTGGGCTCCGTGGGATGATTTTTTGGGTAAGGTGTGGGAAGGTGCAACAACTACGTTCGGCGAGATCAATAAGCAATTACCGGAAATCCTAATGCGAAAAATCGGGCTTATAGAAACTCCAGAAATTGTAAATACTGCCGGTACTACCGAATACCATGTTTATGGTGTCGGCGATGATCCCAATAGGGCGGCTCCGGCAACTACACCGGCAACAACGGCGGATCAACCGAAATATAGCTTTAACTTGGGATTTTTGCCGGAATGGTTAAGAATGGGCGCAGCACGCGTGCCGGACTCTGAAACTATCAAAAAGGCGGGGGGGGGAATCCTGGCGGGGGGATGGATTGTAG
>QNBT01000063.1 GCA_003644205.1 Planctomycetota bacterium
CCCCAAACTTTGGGACGTTAATAAAATTTTTGCAAAAAACTGCATATCGCTACAGAATTGGCGGTTTCAGGACAGGCGTTGCCGCCCTATAAGGGCCTTATCGTCTGTGACCGTTATAAGCACCGATTACCGCAGCCGTTTTGATTTGCTTGAGCCGGCACCGCTACCTGGGAATAACCAGACGCATGCCGGGCAAAAGACGATTTTCATCCGCTATGATTTTAGGATTGGCTTCGAGTATTCTCCTCCACTGACGGCTGCTGCCGTAATACATCAATGAAATCGATGACAGGGTCTGGCCGGCGGCTACTACGTGGATTTGGACATCCTGCTCCTCTTCGACCTTTGGCAATTCCGGCCGGGCAACCGCCTCAATCCGGACAGCAGCACCGGCGTCCGATTGCTCCACCGCTATTGTGTATTCTTCGACCGGCTCAGGCTCCGCCGGTGGTGGCTCGATGTGCTGCTTACCGGCCGAAGCTGGTACAATGGTTGGCTCATCGCCCCCAATAGTTCTGCTTTGCCTCAGCCTTGACTCAATGCTCTGTCCGCCCCAGACAGACATTGCTACGACAGCGGCTATTACCACGCTTGCGCCAAACAGCATTCCGGTTTTCAAATCCCTGCGCATTTTGCCCGCCCTGTATTTGGTCCGCGATACTGTGCTACGATGATTTGGCCTTGCCGCCCAAAAGCAATATCGGCGCCGCTATCGCAATCGACGAATAAGTGCCTATCAAAATCCCAATCAGCATCGCGAAGGTAAACCCTCGAAGACCGGCCCCTCCCCAGATATACATCACAAGCACCACCATAAACGTCGTAAAAGACGTAAGCAGCGTCCGCGAAAGGGTTTGATTGATACTGTCCGAAATCATCTTCGGGGTCAGCTTGCCGGATTTACCCCGGTTTTCACGAATCCGGTCGAACACCACAATCGTATCGTTCAGCGAGTAACCGATAATCGTCAGAAATGCCGCTATCATCTCGAGGTTAATCTTGAAGTCGCCTATCAACAGCGCCCTGCCCAAAGAAGTAGATGCTATGTATGTACACGCTGTTACAGCACCTAATGTGATACAAACGTCGTGCACCAGTGCGGCGATAGCCGCAAAGCCGTATCTGGCCGTCCCGAAACGTATCCATATATAGCCCACAATTGCAACCAGTGACAGAATAATTGCAACCAGCGCCCTCGTCTTGGACTGCGCACCAATGGATGGGTCGATCTGGGTTACACGCGCAAGAGACGTCTGCAGCGAACAGGCATTGATAATCTTGGCCTTTTCATTTTCAACGAATCGGTTCCACTCATCGTCGCTCAGTTCGCGATAACCCGCCTCCGGATGAACGCTTACATAGACAAAGCTCTTTGTACTCGCTGCGGCCTCCGGCTCGGCCAGGTCGCTGTCCAGAATCTTATAGCTATACCAAACCAACTCCTGCATGTCCGGTTTGAAGCGGATTTCCTTGAATCTTGTTGCCAGCTCTTCGTACGTGGTTTCGTTTTCGAGCCGACAACTGATTTTAATACCACCCAAAAAGTCCGCTAACTCCACGTCCGACTCGGTTACTTTCCGGGCCGATGTTATCGATACTCCAAGGTTTTCCCGAATATCAAGCATATCGGCGAACGATTCTCTGACCGCCCGGCCAACAATCTCATTTATCACAGGCTCCGAAACTTTCGCCCTGTCGCCAAAGGCCCTGGTGAGTACATCCCGCACAAGCTGCCTGTTGACCTGACTTGTCGAGACAACAAAGTCGGGCCCCTCCCGGCTGACCGACAGGTTATACAATGTGCCGGACCCTTCTTCGGCCGCCCGGTTGATTGCCTCGGTTACGCTTTCAACTGTTTCGGCGCCCGGGGCGTTGAAACTTACCGTTGCCCGAGTCTCATTAGTTTCAGTTGTTGTTATTTCGTACTGAAGTCCCGTATCTCCTATGCTGTAAACCTTTGCCGCTGCAAGAGCGGCGTTGCCAAGCTGCCTGCCTTTGGCGCGAATCCTGCTTTCAACGTCGCTTCTGGTTAAATTTGTCCCTTCCTTCAAATCGATTTGGATGCTCGTACCACCTGTGAACTCGATATCATACTTGCTGTTCTCGGTGTCGCTTCGAGCAAAGAATACGGTCATACCGCCCGCTATCAGCAACAATGAAATCGCAAAGAACAGGCCTCGTATGCCCATCCAGTTGACCTGAGGACTCCGAACAAGTCTCAGCATCAAAAGATGTTCTCTGATGATTCGCTTACCCACTAAAAAGTCAAATATCGCCCGTGTTACGAAAAGAGCCGTGAACATGCTGGATGCGATGCCTAACATAAGCACAATTGCAAAGCCCTTTATCTCCTCTGATGCAACCATATACAGGATAAGAGCCGTGATAAATGTAGTAACGTTGGCGTCGAAAATCGTCCGAAACGCCCGCTGGTAGCCTGTTGCTATCGCGGTCCTCAGCGACGAGCCACGAATTTGCTCTTCCCGAATACGCTCAAATATCAGTACATTCGCATCGACGCTCATACCGATAGTCAGGATTATCGCGGCGATTCCGGGCAGAGTGAACGTCGCCCGAAACATCGCCATCATACCCAGGACAAACAGAATGTTCATAAACAGAGCGATGTCCGCAATTGAGCCGGCCAGAAGGTAGTAAACCAGGATAAATGCCGCCACCGCCGCCAGGCCTATCAGGCCGGCCATGATTCCCTTGTCGCGGTTATCCGCTCCAATTGTCGCACCGATACTCTTTTCCGATATCGGGACTTCGCTCAGCCGGGCCGGAAACGAACCGGCATTTAGCTTGTTGACCATGTCCTCGATTTCCGTTTCCGTGAAGTCGCCGGTTATCACACCGCTGGACCTGATTGCGCTCTCAATTACAGGTGCTGAGATTGCCTCGCCGTCAAGCAGGATACATAACGGTCTTCCGATATTGTTGTTTGTTACCTTGAAGAACATCCCGGCTGCAACCTCGTCATGGTCAAAACCTATTGCTCGTCGGCCGGTCCGGTCGGTTGTCGGATACGCCCTCCTGAGCTTCCATTCTTTCATGCCGGACCCGCGAAGCATACACTCATTTTCCCGGTTGCTCGCCAGAACATAATACTTGTCGCCGAACGTCCCGATTGCAGCCGAGCCAATGTCTTTGAAACTGTGCGGAAATTTATCTATATTTTCTATCTGACACCATACATATTTGCCCCCTGACGCCTGCTTCGGACCCTTCGTCCGAAGGGCCTCCAGATAACCCTCCAATTCGCTCGTTGTAACCTTGCCGTCGTTGGATGTCGGAAGTATCACAAACTCCAGCACCCCGGCACCTTTGAGCATCCTCTTGAGGTCCTCCGGGTCGTCCAGCCTGCCGCGGTCGGCGCGATACTCCTCGAATGCGCTAACGACCGCATTTATCTTTTCCTCTCGCTCGGGAAACTTGAGACGGAAATCATTAAGCTGCGTTTGCCTTTGGGCGGATTCGGCAGGCAGGTCCAATACATCCGTCATCTGCGCTATGCTCAGGTTCAGTTCCGAAAGTCTCGCCACAGCCTGGTCGTATTTAGCATTCAGTCCCGTTTCAGGCTCTGCCAAATCATTGACCACCTCGGCCCACTTCGAGTAGGCCTCAACATATTCTTCTACAAGCTTCCTGTTATCCTCAGAAAGATTTGCTGCCGCTTCAATCACCCCATCGTCGGCCGGCTTGTTCTCTTCTACGAATTTTGCTATCGCTTCGGTTCGCTCCCCGGCATCAAGCTTCGACCACTGAGGCGCCATCGCCTCAACAAAATCATCCCTCAGACCCGTCGATTTCATCTTGTCGCGCAGTTGGGCCATCTGTGAGGCAAGGCTGTCTCTTTCGTCCTGTTTTGCCTTGCGCGCATCGTGCGCCGTGGCTAAGTTGTCAAGTATCTCTTTCCTCTCGGCTGAGTCGCCCGCAAATCTCGAAAAAGCCTCCTCTCGCGCCGCACCGCCGGCTAAAAGAGCTCGCCGGACCGTTAAAAGATTGACATTTTCTTTCTCAAGTTCCTCCAGCGCCTTCTCGAAAGCCTGTCGCTTCCTGCGCGTCTCGGCACTTGATACGGGCAGTTGAATCTCAATACGGGTATCTCCCTGCGGCCGCATCACAATATTCGCTACGTTCGTAGGGTCAATCCGCCTCAGCAATATCGGAATCATCCTTTGCGCAAGCCCTTTTCTCTCTACCCTGTTAAGACCCTGCGTGTCTATCTCGTAAACAAGACTTGTACCGCCGGCTAAATCCAGCCCTAATTTGAGCTTGTCTTTCGGCGGATAAACGTTCCAGGCTGCAAGACCGGCCAGAACAACGATTAACAATGCTTTCCAGTGTAAATTCTTACGCATGACCTCTTTCCCGGCAATTTCCCAAAAATAACTTCAATCATTAATCGACCGACAAGCTCTTGCTTATCGCGCTCGGTGCCACCTTTATCTTCGTGTTGTTTGACTCATCCACCTTAAGAGTAATCTCATCATCCTTTATGTCAACCACAGTTCCAAGAATACCTCCAATCGTCCGCACCCTGTCGTTTCTGCGCAGCGACTGGACCATCTGTTGATGCTGCTGTTGTTTCTTCTTCGGACCCCTGAAAAGGAACATATACATCACGACAATAATTAAAATAAACGGCAAAAACTGCATTAACGGTGATACCGGCCTCGGCGGAACTTCTTTGGCAGGACTGCTCGTTGAACCGTCTTGGCTGGTAATGGATTCTGTTTTCCCCTCTGTTTTTCCTTCCATGCTCTCACTACTGATGATTCCACCTTCACCGGCCTGGTCACCGGCCACCGCCAAAAAATACAAACTATTCATTCTGATTCCCCTTTTTAATTAAAGCTCATATTGCTTAATATCCAATCTGTTTAATCGGGCGGCTTGCGCCACCACGCTTCTGTAGAAAATGCGCCGCCTCGCTATCTACCGTGGCAAACTTGTCTTCTGCAATCTGTTGCCGGGCCCAATCACAGAATGTACCGGCTTCTATCCTCTGCCTGATTTCGCCCATCAACCGCTGATAAAACGTTATATTGTGTATCGACACCAAAATCGGCCCAAGCATCTCGCCGACATTGAAAAAATGCCTCAAAGCCCCTCTGCCGAAGTTCCTGCAACAATAGCACTCGCAATCGGCCTCAATCGGCCGGCTGTCACTTATATTGGCATTATTCCTGAGCCGCACAGGCCCGTCGCTTGTAAAGGCAAAGGCGTTGCGCCCGTTTCTGGTCGGCAGGACACAGTCAAACATATCGGCGCCCGCCCGAACCGCGGCAATAATGTCCGCCGGCATCCCAACGCCCATCAAATACCTCGGCGCCTCAGCCGGCAAAAGCGACGCCGTGTACTGGGCCGTTGCAACCATCTTATCATGACCTTCCCCAACACTCAAGCCGCCGATTGCATAACCGTCAAAATCCAGCTTACATAGCTCGCTTGCGCAATACCCACGCAGCTCTAAGTCAACACCCCCCTGCACAATACCGAATAGCAACTGGTCGGCCCTGTTGTGAGATTCCTTACATTCACGAGCCCACCTAATCGTCCGCTCGACCGCCTTTTCAAGTTTATCACGCCCGCACCCATAACTCGCACATTCATCAAAGCACATGATTATATCTGCGCCAAGTCTATTTTGAGCCTCGGTTACCGTTTTTGCGTCTAAGTACATCTTCGCACCGTCAATATGACTGCAAAACCGGACGCCTTCGTCGCCGATTCGATTCAGACTGTTCAGCGAGAAAATCTGATATCCCCCGCTGTCGGTAAGGAGCGGCCCGTCCCAGCCCATCACCTTATGCAGACCACCAAGCTCGGCGACCGCCTCTACCCCCGGCCGCTGTAGAAGATGGTACGTATTGGCCAATAATATCTCACTGCCCGTCTGGGCCAACTGACTCGGTGTCAAACCTCTAACCGCACCGCGCGTCCCGACCGGCATAAACACCGGCGTCTGGACTTTCCCGTGCGCCGTATAAAGCCTACCGCGACGTGCACCACAGTTCCCGTCTCGACTTATAACCTCAAATCGACCCATAACTTCAATCAATCCCTCATAATCTTTGAGCCGGGGTAGTAGTAACTCAATATCTCTTCGCAGCTCTTACCACGCCTGGCCATCCCCTGCGCACCGCACTGGCACATCCCTACGCCGTGACCATATCCTCTGCCCGCATAAAACCTGAACTTATCGCCCACTTTCAGTATCTCGCACGCCGCACTCCTGATTTTCGTACCGCTCGGATCGACCGTAAGACGCAAATCTTCACCTCGCAAATATCCGCTCTTGCCATCCTTGCCGATAAGTCGCACTGATGTGATTCGCCCGAACCTGTCGTACTCGCTTACCTTAAACGGCTCAATGGCTTCTATCTCCTTCAGTCCCGCCAGCTTTGGATAGCGCTTGATTAGTTTCTCGCTGACCTCGTCCGCCTCGAACTCGGCCATCGGCCAGAAATAAAAGCTCATCTTGGCAACATCCCTGCAATACGGACACTGAACCCCCACAAGAGCGCTGTAAGAATCACCAAACACGTCTTTGCTGTTTTGAGTATGCCCCCCACACGTCGAGCTGAAATACGTCGGGAATATCCCCTCTTGGCCGTCGGCGCCTTTACACGTCAAAACTGCTCCCGCCGTCTCATTGACCGCGGCCCAAACCGTCGCCGACTCAGCCGAGACACCACCGTAAATCTGGTTGGCCTGCGTCCTTCGCACGTCCCACTTGCGTCCGGCCCCGAAAGACCGCTTGATGAACAGACCGTATGTCCTGCTCACTATCGCCTGCGCCTTCAAGGCCTCCGGCTCCCAGTAACTCGGCATCTCCGCACCCACCACTCCTGCAAGATACGCCTCCACAGAAAGCGAGTTTATCACATCAAACGACCGGGCATCGGCCCTCGCTGTCAGTCTCAGATTCCCCCGATAACGCTTGCCGTTTACCGACACCACAAACGGCCTGCCCGGCCGAATTACCACCTCGCGCCCGAGCAGTTTCCCTGCCACAACAATCCGGCCCGATGACACACCAACCTCAACGGCCCCGTCCTTTTTCCCGAAATTCGTCCTTGACCTTGTCGCCACATCGACCGCGCTGAAACCCCCTGGTGCCGAAAGGGTGCACGCTCTGATGTCCTCAAACAGCAGAACCCTCATCCACAACCGCTCGGAGATTTCCATACCCGGTGTCGGCTCTATCAGCTCCCGCTTCCGGCACCCCACCCACAGGCAAGAAAACATGGCCAATAGCCATACTACCACCGCCATCTGCCTGAAAGTGCTTTTTCCGGTTATGGGCAATTTAACTCCTGCAAAAACCGCGCTTCTGCCGTACACAATACCTGCCTCTATTCCAATTGCCGCAGGCTCAGCCCATAACCAGTCAGACGCTCCTTCACTTCATTGAGGCTCGTTACCCCGAAATTCTTGCAGCCCAACAACTCCGCTTCTGTCTTGGCGACCAAATCAGCCAACGTTTGGATTCCCAGGTTCGTCAAAGCCCTCCGTACCCGAACCGATAACTCTATATCATACACCGATTTGTTCATAAGTTCTTCATTTGCCTCTTCCTCACCGGCTTCGTCTTCCGGTGTACCGCCATCCTGACCTTCCAGGGCCATCCCTAACGCCAACCCCTTCGTATCCAGAATCTTCTTTATCTCAACCAGCGAAGTCTCCCCGAAATTCTTATACGACAAAAGCTCCGCCTCCGTCGTTCTCAAAAGGTCTCCTATCGTGAAAATGCCCATCTTCTTCAGGCAGTTCCGGCTGCGAACGGAAAGCTCAAAATCGGAAATCGGAATCCTGAGTATCCGGCTCTGCCTGTCTCGCCGTTTCTCCTTCTCCTCGTCATAGACCATCACCATTGAGCTTTCGATGTCCCTGGCAAAAAGTCTCGCCTTTGCGTGATTCGGATGCGATTTCAAAACCAACTCCACACAATCCTTCGCCTTTTCGCACTGGCCCGCATCTTCATACAGCACCGCAAGATTAAGAACCGCATTTATGTAAACCGGCGACGTCTTCGTAACCTGCTTGTAATAATCTATCGCCGCCTCATCATCTCCACGCAGGTCGCACGCGTAAGCAAGGTGGAACAGGGCGTGCCGGTGGTCCGGGTCAAGTTCTATCGCAATTTCATAATTGGCTGCCGCCTCGGCGTACTGCCCCTGCGCGTCCCTGAGCCGGCCGAGCTGATAATGATACTCGGCACTGACATCTTCAAAATTGGCACACTCTTGAAGCTCGGCCTCCGCCTCCTCTAATCGCCCCGCCTCACGAAGCGTAGCAGCCTTCTCGAACGTCGCCACCAGTGAATCCGCCCGCTTCCTGCCCATCTTGTTATAACAGGCCAGGGCCTTATCAAACTGGCCCAAACGACGGTACGCCTTCCCAAGGTACATCAACTTCTCTCGGCAATCCGCCACCTCTTTCAGCTTCTGGACCGCTTCGGCCCACTTGCCCAATATCGCAAGACCGATACCCGCCGCAAGCAGGTTATCCGAATGCCGCCCAACCTCATCGGCAAATGCTATCTTATTAATTTCACTGCTGTTAACGTATGATGAAAGCTTTTCAAGCTCTTCAAGACCGGGTATCCTGGCTCCGAACAAATCAACTTCTGCTTCTGCTATCGCCACCATAAGACCATACTCCTTACAACCAACTAAGAACTAAAAACTAACGACTAACAACTCAAAAACCGACCGTATTGGCTCCAAAACGGTCAGCCTGGATATTATAGAAGCTTTTTCGCCGTTTGCAACAATAATTCAGTATCGAGCCAAAGCGGCGTTCGTTGTCGAAGGGCTTGTATCCGTTCAGAATTTCACGCATCACGCATCACGCAATACGCTATACTTGAAGTTTCGGAGACTCACAGAACTCCAGCGCCACTGCCCGCGTCATAGAATCAGATTGGGTCGTTGCCAACGAGTGCGGCCGGTCAACCCTGACGATTCTCGCATAGCCCGACAGCCTCCCACCGCAATCCAACAATCCCTCCGTTGGTGGAACTGTCATGTCAATACTGACTAATTCTCCATCCTCCAGCCTGCAGTCGCCGAACTCCGCCAACAAACCACCAGGGCCTACATTGATGGTATTACCCGCATAGACCGTCCCGCCGAACCGGCCTACCTTCTGGCATAGAACAGTAAGCCTGAGCCCCAGACGCCGATGCCTTCTTCTGTCTTTATCTTCATTCATAAGCGTCCCTGCCTAAATAAAGTTGACTTATAGATCTTGATAATAACTTACTCAGAGCTTATGTGCAAGCCTCATACCAGAATGCCCTGACGACAAATCCCCTAAATTAAC
>QNBT01000064.1 GCA_003644205.1 Planctomycetota bacterium
GCACTGGGAAATGTAGTAACCTCAGGAGCAGGTATTACCTGATCAATCTCCCCGCCGCCGGTGATTACCGTTTCGCTGTGGGCAAGATACCGCATTGATTGCGAAGGCTTTATCCACGGCCCGCCCGATTGCGACCATCCCGGCGAATTGAAGAAACCTACCTCAACACCGCAGCGATCGCCTTCCTTGACGGCCCACTGAACCGCCTCCCACCACGCGTCGGTCATAAACTGCACATCGCCAACCGGTGTATCGGTTTTGGCTTTGCGGTTGAAAATATGCCCGATATATGCCCGCCCGATACCAACCCGCGCCATCGCTTCAAGGTCCTTTGTAATGCCTTCCTTGCTGATATTATCGTTTATCCAGTACCAGTAACAACCAGGTCGGCTTTCTGGGGGCGGATTCAGGAAATCAGCCTCCATACCCCTTGGCTGGATGCTCCGGTTCAAATTTTCGACGCAGCCGCCAGCTATAGCTAACAGAAAACACACCAACAGCACTAAACTTAACTTTCGCATCCTTACGCTCCAATGACATAAAAAGTGTTAGTATCGCCCCAAAGTTTGGGCCTAATCCGGTTGTTCACCTCCTGAACAACAATATGTTATAATACTTTATTCCGATTATAAATACAATTTGTTTTATGCGGTCGTAAAAAGCGATATTTCTGCCGACAAGGGTGAAAAAGCGAAAAACGCAAATGGAAATTCGAGGAAAAATATGACGAATTGTCAACTAAATGTGAATGCCGGATAAATGATTTAGGATTTCATTTTGACAGGTTTAGAACAAATCGTAGAGTTATCGCATAAATACGGCGTTGCAGATTATGTAAAGGGCGGCGGAGGCAACACTTCGTTCAAGGATAAAAATACTGTATGGGTAAAGCCCTCGGGGACAACCCTTGTTTCTATAAAAGCAAAAGATTTTGTTGCAATGGACCGTGCAAAGCTCGGCACACTTAACGATGTCATACCACCGGCAGACCCAATCGAGCGTGAAGCACTGGTAAAAGAATATATGCTGAACGCAAAGCTCGGCCCGGACAGCGGCAGACCTTCTGTTGAAGCACCGCTTCATAACACACTGGATGCTGTATTTGTTGTGCATACACATCCTGCAATTGTAAACGGCATGACATGTGCTGTCGGCGGTGCAAAAGTTGCCGCCGCTCTCTTCCCCGAAGCCCTCTGGATAGATTACGTCGACCCCGGCTACACCCTTTGTATGAAAGTACGCGACCGTATCAATAATTACAAAGCAAAGCGTAGTAAGGAACCGCCGATTATCTTCCTTGATAATCATGGTGTATTCATTTCGGCGGATACCCCACAGGAGATTGACGAGCTGTTTGGCAATGTTATGTCATTACTGTCTGAGCAGTACAAAGCAGTTGGTATTTCAACCGAACTTAAAATCGGCCGGTTGCCCGATAAAAATAAGCAGGAATCCGCAATTGCTTTTATTAAAGAAAACTATCCACAGGACGAGATATCAGTCCATGTGTCCGGGAACTTTCCTGAGCCCAAAGGCCCTATATCTCCGGACCACATAGTTTATACGAAATCTTATATCTTCAATGGAACACCTGACAGAGAGGCTCTTAAAGATTTTCGTCGGAAACATGGATACTTGCCAAACGTCATAGCGTGGGATAATATGGTTTTTGGTATTGGAACAACTCAAAAGAAGGCTTCGCTTGCCCTTGAGTTTGCGCAGGATGGTGCGTTGGTTTCACAGTTGGCTGAAGCTTTCGGCGGGATTGAATATCTTACCGACTCTTCAAGGGAGTTTATCGAGAACTGGGAAGCTGAATCTTATAGAAGCAAACAACTATAAGGATAAATAAAATGTCAAATGACAAAAGAGTCGAAAAAGCTTACGAGATAGCAAAAGAACAATATTCTGCTATTGGAGTCAATACTGATAAGGCGATTGAACAGCTTAAAACAATTCCTATATCGATACACTGTTGGCAGGGCGATGATGTTGGCGGTTTTGAGCAAGTTGGCAGCAAAGAATTAAGCGGCGGCATCCAGGCTACCGGGAACTATCCCGGCAAAGCTACAACCATCGACCAGCTAAGAGCCGATATTGAAAAGGCACTGAGCCTGATACCCGGTTCTCACCGGCTGAACCTGCATGCAAGCTATCTTGACAACGGCGGAAAGTTTGTTGATCGAGATAAGGTCGGCCCGGAACACTTTCAAAGCTGGATCGACTGGGCAAAGGGCAAGGTGGGCGGGTTGGATTTTAACGCGACTTACTTTTCCCATGAAAAGGCAACGGACGGTTTTACACTTAGCCATCCGGATAAAACTATAAGAGATTTCTGGATTCAACATGGTATCTTAAGCCGTAAGATCGGTGCGGAGATGGGCAAGCAGCTCGGTACGACAACGGTAACAAACTTCTGGATTCCTGACGGATACAAAGATATTCCCGTTGACAGGACCGGACCACGGCAACGGCTGGCTGATTCACTTGATAAGATATTTGCCGAAAACATTGACCCCAAGCTCAACCTCGATGCGGTAGAGTCCAAGCTCTTCGGTATTGGCGCAGAAAGCTATACTGTTGGTTCTCATGAGTTCTATTTAGGTTACGTTGTTTCCCGCCGGAAGCTGCTTTGCCTTGATGCAGGCCATTTCCATCCAACCGAGATGCTCTCCGATAAGATTTCATCTGTGATGATGTTCTGCCCGGAACTGCTGCTGCATGTAAGCAGGCCCGTAAGGTGGGACAGTGATCATGTTGTTATATTAGACGATGAGCTTCAGGCTATTGCAAAAGAGATTGTTCGCAGCAGCAAGCTTGACAAAATTCACATCGGCCTGGACTTCTTCGATGCTAGCATCAACCGCATTGCCGCATGGACAATCGGCACAAGAAATATGATTAAGGCACTGCTAACAGCCTTACTGGAACCGACAGAAACCATGCTAAAGGCAGAGTTAGAGATGGACTTTACCAGGCGTCTTGTAATGCTCGAAGAGCTAAAGACAATGCCCTGGGCGGCGGTCTGGGACTATTATTGCCATACGAATAATGTTCCCGTCGGCATGTCATGGTTCGATGAAGTCAGAAAATACGAAAAGGACGTTTTGAGCAGACGCTAAAAACTACAACCGGATTACAAATAAACCCTGTATATGATTGTATAATCCAAATACTTGCTACTTAATAAATGAAAAGGAGATGAGTAACCATGAATCGGCGACACTTTTTACAGCTTGCCGCCCTGGCCGGCTGCGGAACTCTTTCGGGATGCATGAGGCAAACAGTTCGTTCAAACGAAAAAGCCGATAGACCCAACATTATTTTAATCATGACAGATGATCAGGGTTACGGCGATATCGCTTGTCACGGACATCCGTTTTTGAAGACCCCCAATCTTGACAAGTTGTTCACCCAAAGCACGCGCTTCACCGACTTCCATGTCAGCCCGACATGTGCCCCTACGCGCTCTGCGCTAATGAGTGGACGGGTACCCTTTAAGAACGGTGTGACCCATACCGTTCTCGAACGCGAACGCATGGCACTTAGCTCGACCACTATTGCCGAGGTATTGAAAACAGCCGGTTATACCACAGGTATCTTTGGCAAATGGCACCTCGGCGATGCTGACGCTTATCAGCCGGACAAACGAGGCTTCGACGAGGTGTTTATCCATGGTGGCGGCGGAATAGGCCAGAGTTATCCTGGTACATGCGCCGATGTTCCCAATAACAAATATTTCAATCCGGTCATTAAACACAACAATACCTTCGTTCAAACAAACGGATATTGCACGGATGTCTTCTTTCAGCAGGCACTGTCGTGGATAGAACAAAGCAAGGACAGGCCATTCTTTGCCTACATTGCGACGAACGCGCCTCATGCGCCGTATATAGTTGCTGATAAATATAAAGCATTGTATGAAGGTAAATGTCCCGATAAATCGGCGGCATTTTTCGGGATGATTACCAATATCGACGAGAACGTAGGATTGCTGATGAAAAAGCTCGACGAGTGGGACCTTGCCGATGATACGCTGCTTATTTTTATGACCGACAACGGATCTGCCGCGGGAACTTATAACTACGGTATGAAAGGGAAAAAAGGAACCGTTAACGAAGGCGGCTGCAGGGTGCCGCTGTTTTTCAGGTTGCCCGGCAAGATCAAACCAGGTGTCGATGTAGATCGTCTGGCGAGGCACTATGATATATTTCCGACCCTGGCCGAGTTTGCCGGTGCAAAAATCCCAAAGGGATATGACATCGACGGCCGGAGCCTGAAGCCTTTGATCGACAACCCCAAAGCTGACTGGGATGATAGATATACCTTCTTTCACAAAGGCCGATGGAAAAAGAAAGGTGCACCCGGGCAATGGGGAAAAGGAAACACGGACCCTGATAAAGCAAAGTACACGGGTTTTGCCGTGCGAAACGAGAAGTGGCGTCTTGTCGGTAAGAATGAGCTCTATAACATCGACACCGACCCGGGCGAGCAAAAGAACGTAGCCAAAGAAAACCCTGAAATCGTTCAAAAAATGCTGAAAGCGTATGAGGCGTGGTGGGATGAAGTAAGGCCGTTGATGGTAAATGAAGACGCTTCGCTGGATACCGTACAGCCGTTCCGCGTTCAGTTCGAAAAACAAAAGAAGGAAAAAGGTATCGGCCGGTGGAACAATCCGCGATATAACTAATACTACAGCGCCACCTGGTTGTTTACATGGTTGTTTTTATACCGAAAAACCTCATTTTTTGACACCGATAATAGGACTGTCGCACCTTGAAAAGGCTTAAAATGGCGCTGTGATATTAATACAAGTAATCAATATACTCAGGCCGCTTGTCCTTTCCTTAAGAATATTTCGGTGTCGAGGAAAATGAGAATTATAGACTTGCATAAACACTCATTTATGCTATATATTTAATACCGTTGTGTGCTCTGTAGAAAAGAGTTGTTTTGAAAAGTAATATACTTTGAAATGAAAAGGCTAAACAATGAAGAAGCAATTTTATCATGTACTTGTCGTTATCTCCATCTTGTCCATTTTTACCTTGTGTTTGAATATTGGTTGCGCAAAAGAAACAAACGCTGGAGTAAAGGCCGGCCCATCTTATAAATTGGTACGTCCGGGCGGCGATCTCCAGGCGGTACTTGACAGCGGCAGGGATCTCTTGCTTGAGAAAAAAGGCATTTATGAGATATCTGAAACACTGGTATATAAATTCCCCGGTCAGAAAATATCAACAAAAGACGCCGTCTATATATCCGACTATGCGACCCTGCGAATTACTGCTCCAAACTTGATGATGCTTATTGATGGCGGCCGAAAAGACAATATTGTTCTGAAAAACGTTATCCTTGACGGCAACCGTTATGAGCTTGGTATTGTCCCTAAAAAAGAGGTTACCGGCGGCGGCGGCCAACCTCCAATGGTGTTTTTTGGAGGCGATGGCGCCGAAGGACAAAAAGTCATCGACAACGTTTTTATGAGTACCCGAACATGGTCAACCCTAAAAGTACATGATGGGGCATTAAATACACTTGTAGAGGGTAATATATTTCTTGGTGCAGGTGTGGACGCTCGCGGCAACGGCCGAGAAAAACGGGAAGTACCCTTCAACTGGGGAGACGCGGTCTCCTGTGCCGCCGAAAAAACAACCGTTCGTAACAATCTGATGATTGATCCGACCGATGTCGGAATCGCATTCTATGGAGCCCCGGGTTCTGTTGCCCAAAACAATGTCGTCTCGTGTATATCGCGGGAATCTTTAGGCGGCATTAACATGGTTGACGGTTTCCTGTATCCAATGGAAGACGGAGAAGAACGCTTCAGTTATCAAGGGACGGTTGTAAGAAATAACTATATAGATTCATTTGGCGCACGCATCCACATATCAATCCCAATGGGGGCCGGCATCTGGGTGCCCCGCACGAAAGACAAAACACTGGTCGGAGCTACTGTCCACGATAACACCATCGCAGGCGGAGCGGCCGGTTATGGATTCGTCGTAAACGGAGTCGATAAATTTTCTGTTTACGGAAATAAAAGTATAGCCAGCCATTCCGGTGTTGGTGACGGGCTTCGCCCGGCATTTACGAACTATCCTGACAAACCGGGGCCGTTCCTTTTTAATCCCGATCGTGTAACAAACAGCCGTTTGCAAAAGGAATTCAAGCCGAAGGAAAGACACCTCCTGCATTTGCTTCGCTGCAATCTTGGCAAAACAAACGAACTGGGTTACCGCATTTATGAGTATGGAAACTATGAAGTTAGAGCTGTAATAAACGCTGCATACCTGGAAATGTTAGGCAGGGAGCCGTCTCAAAAAGAGATGGAGGACAATATCGTATGGCTTCAGAAAGACCGGGTCAGTGGCGACCAACTCCGCCGAAAATTAATTGCCGGCGATGAGTTCAAAAAGAAATTCGGAACAGTTGCTCCTGACTATCTGCATCCTTACAGGCTCAAGCTGTGGATGGAGATACTTGACGGCATCCAAAAAGAGTACTTGAAAGATACCGGCAAAATGCCCGACGCTAAAACTATGTATCTTACGGCATTATCTCGGCTGGACAGAACAGAAATCCAGCGAGTTGACTCATCGACATTAAACAAAAAAGTAATGTGCGGCTACCAGGGTTGGTATCGCTGTGCGGGGGACGGAACAAATCTGGCATGGGTTCATTATCGCGGGCGCGACCTCAATTTCTACGATGGCGACTGCGGCATTGAATACTGGCCGGACATGTCGGAAATGGATCAGGACGAACACTATTTGCCGTACAAATTTTTCTATCCAGACGGTAGTCGCGCTTATGTTTACAGCAACGCAAATCCAAAATCAACGATTCGTCATTTTAAGTGGATGCACGATTATGGAATTGACGGCGTCTTTGTCCAGCGATTTGCAATGGAAGTGACTATCGACTGGGATGAAGAAGCGGTTTTCAGCAGAACAAGCTTCAACCACGTACTCGACCTCTGTCGTCAGGGCGCGAATAAATACGGCAGAACCTATGCTGTCATGTACGACCTTACAGATATGCCCGCTGACTACATTGACAAATTGATCAATGACTGGAAATACCTTGTGAAGATAATGAAAATAACCACCGACCCTGACGACAAAGCGTATCAGCATCATAACGGCAAGCCGGTCGTCGGCATCTGGGGAGTGGGTTATCGCAGAGAATACACTATAAAGGATTGCGAAAAGTTTATCGATTTTCTGAAAAACGACCCCCAATATGGCGGCTGTACAGTCTTGCTCGGCGTGCCGGTCGAGTGGAGGTCACAGGGCGGTGATTATCTGGAAATGTATAAAAAAGCTGACATTATTTCGCCCTGGACTGTTGGACGCCATAAGACTATTGACACAGCAAGAAATTATGCTCAGACAACAGCAGTTGAAGACATGAAATGGTGTAAGGACAACAACCTTGATTTTATGCCGGTTGTGTTCCCTGGATTTGGCTGGGCAAATTTAACAGGTAATCCAGGGGACTTTATATCCCGTCAGGACGGACATTTTCTGTGGGCACAATACCATTCACTGATAGAAAGTGGTGCAACCATGATATACCAGGCTATGTTTGACGAGTTGGATGAAGGCACGCAAATCTATAAAGTTACCAACAACCCCCCGGTTGGTAAAAGTAAGTTTCTGACTTATGAAGGCTTACCTACGGATCATTATCTGTGGCTGGTTGGTGAGGCGGCGAAAATGCTCCGCGGTGAGACGCCTCTTTCTGACAATATCCCGCCGCGTAAAGGATACGACGAAGTCAATAAACGAATTGCTTCAGGATACAAACAGGATTAACTTGCCTTCTCAAAATGAACAAAGTTTTGGCCTAAAAATTATCTCGAACCTTTTATCCAAAGGAAAACATTATGAAAAAAATTATCATTACACTAAAAATAATTCTGGCAGCATGCGTTTTAACCGGCTGCTCAACTGAGTATCATGTATCGCCTGCTGGTGTTGATGGAAACCCCGGCTCTATGTCAAAACCCTTCAAGACTATATCGGCGGCGGCAGCAATAGCTCAGCCAGGTGACACGATTACGGTGCATGAGGGTATTTATCGCGAAAAGATCGCTCCGCCGCGCGGAGGAACCTCCGACAAAAAGCGTATCGTCTATCAAGCCGCTCAGGGTGAGAATGTTGTTATCAAAGGGTCAGAGGTTATCAAAGGCTGGCAGCCGGTCGGCAACGGCATATGGAAAATCGAACTTGCAAATTCGTTTTTTGGCGACTACAACCCCTATGCCCTTAAACTGACCGGTGATTGGCTGGCCTATGGCAAGTGGCACCACCGCGGGGATATCTATCTTAACGGCAAGGCTTTTCTTGAAAAAGAGAAGGAAGAAGAGGTCGCAGCGGCAGCGGGAAGCTGGTTCTGCCGGACAGATGAGAATACAACAACGATCGTGGCGAATTTCGGCAAGTCGAATCCGAACAAGGAAACCGTCGAGATTAATGTCCGCCAAGGCCTTTTCATGCCGGAAATTTCGGGACTAAAGTACATCACCGTTGACGGCTTCCATTTCCTGCACGACGCATCCAACTGGGGTGCTCCTAATAAAAAATTCCAGCCCGGAGCGGTGGGCACAAGGATGGGAAAGTGCTGGATCATCCAGAACTGCACCATAACGGACTGTCGTTGCGTGGGCATCATTCTGGGTGGAGCACCGGGCGTGCAATACGACGACATAGACGCTTACGGCGATCACATAATTCGAAACAACATCATAAGGCGGTGCGGACAATCCGGTATCGCAGGATATAGAGGCGCCACACGCTCGCTGATCGAAGGGAATCTCATTGAAGATACCAATTACCGCAGAGAGTTTGGCGGTCAGGAGACTGCTGCGATCAAGTTTCACTTTAGTGTGGACACTATCATCAAAAACAACCTGATACGCCGAGTCTACGAACTAGAAGGTAACCGCGGCGCTTCTGGGATAGGCGCCTTTGGGATATGGATCGATGCCAACAACCAGTCCATCCGAATCACAGGCAATATTGTTTATGACACTGAATTGGAGCCTCTCTTCTTTGAGATGAACCACGGCCCGATTCTGGTTGACAACAATATTATAGCAGGCCAGGGCGTCAAGTGTATCAGAAGTAATTCCGACGCCGACGTTTTTGCCCATAACCTCTTTGTCGATTGCGGCTACCTTTGGACCCTTAATAACAAACGGTTCGCCCACTATTACAAGCCGCACACGACCAAGGTACTTGGACGCAAAGCCGGAGCTCCAGCCGATAACAAGTGGTACAACAATATCTTTGTTCGCAGCGGTCTCGACTCGGTCAA
>QNBT01000065.1 GCA_003644205.1 Planctomycetota bacterium
CCACACCAATACCACCTGATAATTTTATTCCTTACACTATCATTGTCTGCCTTTTGGCCAAGGATTGCCAGCATTGCAGCAAGCGGGACAATTTGAGTGCTATACGGTAGATCTCTATTAGCAAATATTTTTTGCTGAAATAAGAGTTGTCCTGCTTTTCGGAAACCTTCTGTTGCTATGTTAACCCACTTTTTAAACTGATTGAGTTCAAGACGTAATATATCAGCTCTTTTGCAGCTTACGGCAGTATCTGGATTCTCTTTTTTTCTATGATATGTAGTCAAAAGAGATATAACCTGAAGAAGTTCGTCTGCTCCAACTGACTGCAATACTTTTTGTTGGTGCAGTTTATCTTTGCGACCATCTTCAATCTTTCGTCCTCGGTTATCTCGTTTACCTTCCCAATCTTCCCGTAAATTAAAGCCTTCAGCAGCAAAACTTGCTGTTACTAATTCAAAAACAGTAAGAGATACACCGCCGGTATTAACTTTTTCAAAAACCTGGCACACCGCAATCTTCGGTGTTTGTTTTAAAAGCTTTATAACAGGTACGAGATATTGTTTAAAGGCCTCAATCACTTGTTTTTCAAATGTATCGAAAAGTACACTCTTTTCTTCGGCGTGATTCCAGTAACGACTAAACTCTCTTCGCCACGTGGATGAGTCGAATAATTGGTTAACAGGAAATATGCAATTTTTGTATTCCAATTCTAGCGTTGAATAATCTTTAAGCACTTCATTTCGGAAATTCTTAATCATTTTATCTTCCGGTAAGCTTATGATCGCATCTTCACGATCACCATTTGAATCTAAGGCTTTAAGCATATCGATGTAATACCATCTTTTGATATGGCGTTTTCTAACGTCTCTTGTTTTGACTGCTTGGTTAAGTGAAAGAGCCTGAAACAATGAGGTGAGCCTCTGTTGACCATCAAGTATGTATCTTTCTGGTTCCTTATCTTCCGATAGTTCAACACCTTCTACAGGACGAGGTTTAAACCTAACTTCAGGGTTACCATTCTCCAGCATCATAACAGCTCCGATAGGATAAGATAACGAAACGCTTGCAAGTAAACTTACAATATGTATGTCATCCCAAACCCATCCACGCTGGAAATCCGGCAACTGATAATCACCATCGGTCACAGCTTTTAGAATTTTCTGAAGAGATTCTTTATCGCTTGTAAATGTTGTCATTCCATCCATTTCAAATTCCTTATTTTAACTCCCACTCAACAGCAAAAAGTTCATCTTCGATTATATTCTGAGACAATCGAGCTTCAACCGTATCGATAAGCTCATCCTTTTTCTTTTCAACTTCCCGGGCCGCCTGGTCATAATTCCGCCAAGCCTCGTCTCTGCGTTTTTCTATTGCCTTGACCTTTTTCTGCAAGGCTATTTTATCGGGCAAGGCATTGGACTGCCTGATTTGACGTTTAAGTTCCTTTATCTGGTCATCCAATTCTTTTAGATTTGTCCGCAGAGATTTCTGCTGGTCTGTCGCCCAGTGGTCGAGCTTGTCCATCTCTTCATCAAAAAAGACAGCGTTTCGCTGAGAAACATCATCGAGAATTTGCGATTTTTGTTTTTTATAGAGTTCTGACAGCTTTTTAGAGTCGATGGCAGGTTGTGGCCCATCAGTAACTTTCGCAGACAAAGAAAATAAACGGGTGCATTGGTCCTTATCAAGCCTCTTTCCTTCATCCGATACAGCCACAAAAATTAAATAGTCTTCAGCCTCTAACGCCTCTATAGTTAGCTTATATAAGCAAAGTTGGCCACTTTTACCAACCAAAGGCTCAAGAATGGATATCTTAACGGGACCATTGCTGTAGTCAAAAACGAGCTTGCAAGGTTCGAGTTTTTTGCTTGCCGCTTCTTTTATTATCCTGCTTGCTAATGGGTGGCTCGGCCTGTATATATGCGAATCTTCAATATGCCTGCCAATTCTGTAAGGCCCTACGGGAACCTTTAATTCGGGATAAGGATTACTCTTGAGCATAAATGAATGTTGGTCGCCGTCAAATTCAGCATGGCTATCAAGCATATAGCGTGTGAGTTGCCAAAGCATATTTTCATGCTTATTGAGATAAATCTCACTTTCTTTGAGATTTACTCTAAGTTTTTCATGGACTTCCTCATCAAAATTCTCCAGGAGCCTTTGACGGGTCATTTGTACATTTTCGTCAATCTGAGTTGATAGCTCTTCCTGGAGTTTATCGAACGACTGCTGAATTTCCTCTGAAGTGCGGCAGTTTTGATAAATCTCCACAATCCGTTTCTCGAAGTCTACGCCGGATTCAATGCTACCCAGGACTTCATCACTCGCCCCAAAAACACCGCTGAATAATTTAAACTTCTCGCTCAAAAGCTCATAAACACGTTGGTCGGCTTCGTTTTTCTTATTAAGAAAATTCACCACGACAACATCATGCTCTTGGCCATAACGGTGGCATCTGCCGATACGCTGCTCAATTCTCTGTGGATTCCAGGGCAAGTCATAATTTACCACCAGTGAACAGAACTGAAGATTGATACCTTCAGCGGCAGCTTCTGTCGCAATCATTATATGAGCTTCATTTTTAAAATAATCTACGAGAGCCGTTCTAATATCTGTTGACCTTGAGCCTGTTGCACGATCAGTATCTTTATTTTGTTCTTTCCATGCCAAATATATTTCTTTCGACTTGGGATCATTGTTTGAGCCGTTGAAAAGTGCTATTTCCCCTGCATACTCTGTACCTGATAACAATTCAAACAGATAGTTCTGTGTTCTTCTGGATTCTGTAAAGATAATTGTCTTTTTAGCAGCGCCAAGTTCCTGAGCCTTTTTGAAACCAATTTCCAAAGCAGTCAGCAGAGATTTTCCTTTTGCGTTTTCAGTGATCGAAACAGCTAAATCCCGGAAAGCTTCCAGATCTTTAATTTCGCTCTCAATAACCTGAATTTCTTCTTCTGTTAAAAGCTCTACATCTTCATCCGTCTCTTCCCATTCATCCTGCAACTCATCCAAAGATTCAAAATCTTCTTCGAATTCTTCCTCAGCTTCTTGAATAGCTTTTTCATTGTCTTTAAGACGAGCCTTTAGCTTGCGTATAAGCGAATCTAATGCCCCAGCAATAGCAAATGTTGAAGATGCAAGAAGTTTACGCATAACAAGAGTCATAAGTGTTCTTTGGCTTGAAGGTAGAGCCTGGAGCTTATCGCGTTGCAGATATTCAGAGACAAGCTCATATAAGACTTGTTCATCCTTTGTTGGAATGAATTCCTGCGTTATTGGTATTCTGTTTGTATATCGGATATATTCCAGAACCTGTCTTCTCAAGGTTCGTTTACATATAGGTGCCAATCGACTTTTCAGCTCAGAATAAGTACCTTCATCAGTAAGCCTTGTGTATTGACTTCTGAAACTTCTAATATCCCCAAAAGCATAATCATCAACAAAGCTGACTAAGCCATAAAGCTCCAAAAGTGAGTTTTGCAGAGGCGTAGCTGTAAGCAGAATCTTGGGGCAATTATGAAGTGTTTCTTTCAAAGTTCGGGCAATCTTGTTGCTACTTTTATATACATTTCGCAATCTGTGTGCTTCGTCAATAACTACCAAGTCCCACTTTATTGGCACTACAAATTCAGATTTATTTCTGGCGAAATGATATGAACAGATAATTATGTCCCTTCGGTCGAAAGGATTGCTTTTTCCTTTTTTTATGGCCGAGTTAAAACTTCTGGCTTCGAGAATATGTGAAGGCAAGAAGAACTTATCCTGTAATTCCTGATACCATTGCTTTCTAAGACTGGATGGCACAATGATGAGGACTTTCCGTTTTCTTTCCGCCCATTTTTGGGATAGCACAATCCCGGCTTCAATAGTTTTGCCGAGTCCAACTTCATCTGCTAAGATACCGCCTTTTGATAATGGGGATCGAAATGCAAACAAAGCAGCCTCTATCTGATGTGGATTGAGATCAACTTGAGCATCCATAAGAGCAGATGTAAGCTTTTCAAGGCTGTCAGAAGAACAACGTTTTCTCAATTCATTAGCAAAGTATTTTATATGATAATCCGTTATCATTAACTTGGTTCTCCATGCACATCTGCACCACCTGCTTTGACCCACTCGTCAACTTCATCTTTTTTAAACTTCCAGAGGCGACCCATTCGGTGAGCAGGCATACCGTGCTTGTCGATCCACTTGTAAACAGTGTCGTTGCTGACGCCGAGATATTTACAAATCTCTTCGACAGATAGCCAACGATCTTCTATTACCATTTTCAAACTCCTAAGTACGAGGTGTGCTGTGATTTTGTCCAGAAATATCTGACAACACAATAATGCCAGAATAAAACACTGTAAAAATATCCGGTTCACAACAATATGTCAACCGTTTTTTGCCGATTTGACCCGAATATACACGGCAAGTGTCGATAAAATTTTATGTTAAAATGGAACCATATATTGAAATCGAAAGGCAAATATGCTATAATTATTACCAAAGGTTCAGACAAGGTGTGAAATATGAACGTATTTGACAAGGCGATATGGGCTTAAATACCTTTCGGACAAGGAGATACGACGACAAAAGGCCGATTTTGTTTGATGAAAAACTTCTTCGGAAATAAGGGGTAATTTGGCAGACTTGAGGTGCAAAATCGCAGAAAAAATGTTTTTATCGACGATTTTTTTAAGAAAAATTTTGAAATGGCAATAAAAAAAGGTTCAGAAAACACACCAAATATGAAAGGAGGACACGATGCCTGAAAAAGAATGAAATCAAATTCCTGGGAGCTTGATCCCAAGAAGTTTCTGCCAAGGAAGAATGCGGAGAAACTGCTGGCTGTAGCCAAAAACAGAGCGGAATCTGCCTATCCAAAGGAAAAGAAAACCGCTGTAAGGGATTACTTTATTATCCATCTTGGCTTGGCAACCGGCCTTCGGGTAATGGAAATGGCAGCACTGAATTGCGGCGATCTTAGCACAGAGGACACGCTCCCATCGCTGCTGGTAAAAAACGGCAAAGGCAATAAAAGGCGAAGGGTCTTTTTTAACGGCCCATTCAAACAGCATTGTAAGGAATATCTGGCGTGGAAACAAAGTATCGGCGAATCGACAGAACCTGAGCAGCCATTATTGTTATCCAGCAATACCGGAGGACACATGACAACCAGAGCTATACAGAAAGCGTTTAAGCGGTGTGCACAAAAAGCAGAATTGCCTCTGCATTATTCGATTCACTGCCTGAGGCACACATACGCATGCTTTTTATTAAAAGCGAGCAACTGGAATCTTCGCCTTGTACAGAAACAATTGGGACACGCAAAAATTACAACAACCCAGGTTTATGCAGATGTAATGCTGCCTGAAATTAAAAGGGCCTTAGATAGGCTGTATTTATAAGTTATTCAAAATACAAAGGGAACTAAAAATTATGGAAAGCAAAAACAAAAGGACAACTGTATTTTTTATAATTATCGCGATAGTACTTAACAACCTTGCTATGGCTGAAAATTCTTATATTGGCCGGTGGGATTCGAGCATATACAATTTACTGGACCATCCAAAAACAGTTGCACTGCGAGTCGAAATACTTGATTCAGAAACACGGCTACCCCTCGAAAATGTCCAGGTACTTTTCAAAGGTACTTACATGACAGAAGAACGGACAAGCCGGCATCCTGATGGTGAGCAGAAAGCTCAGGAGCAAGAGTTTGAATTGGCAACTCGCACAGGGAAAGATGGTATAGCAATCGCAGCATTAGGTTGGCAGAAAGAATACCCTTGGCGATACGGCACAGATGAAATCGAAAAAGTGCAATCAATAGAGGTGGTCCGCAGGGGCTATCATTTTGTAGAGCAAAACACTCCCTTTAAAAGTTTCCTTGATATCGGACAAAATAAGGGCAGTGACTCTCAAGAACCAAGATTCTTTAAGATGTTTGAAGAAACGTGGGCAAATGAATGTTCAAAGAGCAACGTAAAATTCTGCACACCAAGATTCAGCAAAAATTTCTCAGATTTAGATAACAAAAATTCAATACACCCGGAGTTCTTTAAAAAGATCCGCAACAAAGAATGGGGGATTGTCTATAAGGGGCCCATTAATCGTACGCAATGGGAAGACAAAAATCAGCGCCTCTGCGGCCCATACCTGATTTACACAATCAGAATTTATATGGACAGAATAATTAAGGATAACTATCAAAATCAACGTGTCCAAGAGCATTCAAAAAAAGCGACGCTTTCTAAATTAAAATCTCAATCTACAACAATAAGTGACAACTACAAGAGGCCAAAGCCCCGGGCACACATGAATAATTCTCGGGCAATCGCAAGATCTCACTGGCAAATAGGCTTTTTGGAAGGTCTTGATTGGGGAATGGAAGGAGAGGACGTAGGAAATATTCTCTCGAAAAAAGGGCTTCGTTTAACGGTTGTCTCAAATCATACGTACGAGGGAGTAGTCTTTCATGATGCTGAAGTCTTAGGCCAGCCACTGTATGGAAAAATCCGTGTAGATGGAATAAGAATGTCATTTGAAAATAAAAAGCTAACTTCTGTATCTTTCGGACCTGCCGATAAATCTGAATCAGCAGCAGAAAAATTGTATGCCCATATAACAAACTTATTTGGCCAAGGTTTAACAACGACTTCGGCGCCGTCTCGCGAAGTGAAAGAAAGCATAGAATCTCCTGATTTATGCCATAACAGCGAATGGTATTTCCCATCGACTGTTATAAAAAGCAGAATAGACTATACCTGGATGTCAAAGAAAAAACGATACGGAAGATGGTGTTGTGTTGAAATATATGACGGAAAAACGGCAGCCAAATCCTCTATCGACTATGCTTACAAGGCCGAACGATTTCAGAAATTACTTGAGAAAAAAAAGGAAAGAAAAGAGGTATCTTGTACCAATTGCAATGGCTCGGGGCATTGTCTAAATTGCAATGGGAAAGGCCATACATATGAAGACAATTATATCCGATGTACCTATCCCGCCTGCGGAGGAAGAGGACGGTATAAAGTAATGAATGGAGGAATAAGAACATGTAATAGATGCGGAGGGACTGGCCGATTAAAAGCATCCGGAGGCCCAAAAAAGATTAATTGCCCAAAATGTGCCGGCAGTGGTAAATGTCCAGTGTGTTATGGGAAAGGCAAGGTTAATAGCCGCTAAAAGATTCAATTTTTGCATTCGAAATTTCAGGAAAAATATTGATGTCGGCTTAGAGATTTAATTTATTCCCCAAAGAATAGAAAGGAACGTTGATGAAAATGAAAAACGCAGTAATGCTTATCACATTAGTTCTTATAACGATTTCACCATGTGCATTTGCATCCATCCAGAACCTACCTGATATCAGTACATTCAACTGGAACATGGGAGATGACTTTAGCAATATCAATTATACCTATAAAAGACTCCTGCAAAATGGGTGAAATTTTGAAAAGGAAGTTGAGTAAATAACGGTCATTAAGTCGTAGAGATGAATTTGGCAACAAATAAAATGATTTTGACGTGATTTCAGGCTTTTGAGCCTGTTTTTGGGCACAGCATCTTCGGATGCTTTGTCGTAGCTCTTTGAAAAGTTAATCTTTCAGCACTAAACCGTCTCAACCGGCTTTGGCAAACGTACGGTAGCATCTGATATTTTCCGGCTGTTGTAAATGTATCGCCGCAGCGACAGCAATGAGGCTGGCAGTAAGATGAGCTATAGTCATCTGATTGCTTATCGCTGTAAAGCCGTAGTGTGTTGTTTGTTCTGCCTCTCTGTCGCCGAGTTGAGCGAAGTATTGTTCAACGGCTTGCCTGTCCTTGAATGTTTCTTTAAACTTTTTGCTATCTCTGGGGACTTTTGAACGGGCATCATCAGTGATATCGATGTACTTTGTGCAGCCGTAGCATTTGCCGGTATTGAATGTTGAGTTGTTTACAGGGCAAATATTTCCATGTTCGGCGGCAAACTTTTTACTGGCTTTAATGGGACATCTGAATTTGATTCTCTGGCGTTTCTTTTCTTTACAGAGCCCCATAGATTTCATTTCGATTCCGGCATCACATAATGGACAACCATTTGGCCCAAATGTTTTATCATCTTTTGTGTTTCTTGGGTTTATGGGGATGTAGGCGGTTGATTTCATTTGCTCAACGATGAATGTATAAAGCTCTTTTACATCATAAGCTTTATCAGCAATGAAAATAGCACCTTTTTTAAAGTGGTATCTGCGTTTAAGCTCTCTGATAAGGCTAAATGCGGCATCAGAGTCTGTGATATTGTTGGGCAGTGTTTTCTCTACCAGGCATATTCCTTCTTTGGTAGCTACAGCATGCGTCCTGAAACCCCAGAAGAATATCATGTTCTGCTTTTTGCCGTTTATGACCTGGCATGAGTAATAGCATAGAGTTGCTCTGGGATTACGCTTGGGCCTTTTTGCTTTGTTGGTTGTATTTCTGTTTGGGTTTTTGAAATTATTTTCTTTTGTGGCAGCCTGAATAGGTTTTGAATCGAGAATGAATTCATCGAGCGAGATAACGTTGTTTCCAATAAGAACATCATTGGTAGCTTTATGAATTGCTTTCAATGTCGAGTTTTTAGTGTTCTTGAGGAATCGGTAAAACTGTGTTTCATCGGGCAGAGCACCCAAATCGAAGCCGCACATTTCAGCTAATGGCGGTATTGAGTTTAGATATTCGATGAGTCTTGGAATTGAATTTATCTGTTCGAGATGTTTGATGATAAAAGCTCGCAGTATAGCGTGTCGTGAGTGTCCGGTCCTTCCAGCAGAATCGTTTCTGTCTTGTAGTGCTGAAAGATTTAGAGATTTGAAGATGTAGTAATATTTTCTCATCAACGGCGCCTTTCGGACAAGTTCCTGGAGGTCGTAAAAGAAAGATGTTTGAAAATGTTGCATGATAAATTCTCCTTTGTTTTGCTTGTAAGTGTTTTATCGAAAATAACTTACATTATAGCTAAAGAGTGCTCGCTTTAAATAGTGTTAAATTTCAAGGGATTTTTGTATATGTCCGATAACTATGGCATGGTTGAGATATTTTTTTTAAGGAGTATTTACCATGCCAGCAAAATTGATTGAACAA
>QNBT01000066.1 GCA_003644205.1 Planctomycetota bacterium
ACCCCCAAAATCCGGTAGTCAAAACCATCTGGATAACAAGTAACTACGGCGACGAAATAGAGATAGAGTCTATATCTTCCTTAAATGGCCACATAGAAGTGCTCAGCCGGCAGGCCGAAGAAAGTGGGGTCAAACTTGAGGTCCGGGTTACTCCGCCGGCCAAAACCGACAAACCCAAAAGGTATTTCATGGACGAACTGAAGATTAAAATCAAAGGCAGTGCGGATGATTTGCTTGTTCGATGTAACGGGTGGTATCCGCGAAAGCCGGCTAAGACTAAATGAGCGACAACAACGATTGTAAATTGCGAATTATGACAAGATTAGGAAATGCGGTTTTGGTCGTGGCGGTTTGTATCGGGTACTTATCCACTGTAGTTGCAATAAAAGCTTCGTCTGGCAACAACGGCAAATGCAAGCAGCCCCCTGACACGGCTACAGTAACGATATTCCTGACAGGGGATGTATTAGGTGAGCTAAAACCTTGTGGATGTGCATCCGGGCAGCTCGGCGGATTCGAGAAAAGAGCTTCAATCCTCCAAAAAGTAACAACAGATAAAAAACTTGTTATCGATACCGGAAACTTTATCGCAGACGAGACCGAGCAGGACATTATAAAGTTTGGCATCATCATGCAGGCCCTGGGAATGCTTGGTTATGACATCGTAAACTTGACTGATAATGATATTAGAATCGCCACCGAACTCGGTCTGCTTGAAAGTGTTTCTTTTGATGTTATCAGCTACGCCTCCGAACCCGACTCCACAATTTCTGCAACCAGGACAAGAGAATTACAGATTGGCGACAAATGCCTCCTTGTCGCTGTTTCAAGCGCAAAGGGCGGTTCACAACAAATCGAGTCCGTGCAGAAATTGTTCCCCACAAGGCACAACGGGCACGAGGGGCCTATACTCAATATCCTTATAACAGACGATTGCCGGGAGCACCTCATCGAACATATTTCTGATATGGATGTTGTGGATGTGCTTATATGTCCCGCCTCGGCTGATGAGCCCGTGATTGTCGATCAGAAAAGAGAAAAACCGATGGTCTTAACCGTAGGTCGGTTAGGCAAGTATGTAGGCCAACTTACGGTCCGGCTCGGGGAAGGACAAAACCTGCAACTCGATTATAAAGAGGTCCCCGTTGACGAACAGTTGCCTTCGGATGAGGAACTTGTGCAGTTGTATAAGCAATACCAGTTTATGGTAGCCGAAGAGGAGCTTCTCGAAAAAGTCATAAAGGTTCCGCTGCCGAACGGCCTGCAGTATCTCGGCTCAACCAGTTGCGGCTTCGGTAGTTCCTGCCACCAATACGAGTACGAAAAATGGTCTCAAAAAGCCCACGCAAAGGCATACCAGACACTTGTCGATGTCGGCTCACAGTATGACCCTGAATGCATAAAGTGTCATGTTGTAGGCCTGGACTATGAGACCGGCTTTGTGTCGGAAAAAAGCCACGAAGACCTCAGAAACGTTGGGTGTGAGGTCTGCCATGGCCCGGGCTCAAAGCATCTGACAGCAGTGATTGCGGGCAAGAATGAGACAGATATATCTGAACCCCAATCTGTATGTATCGATTGCCACACTCCTGAGCACAGTAACTATGAGGGTCGAGAAGACGAATACATGCAAAAAATACGACATTGGAAGGAACCAAAACAGGCCGGGGATGTCAAAAAGTAGGGACGCTTGCAATCACAGAATAGTGCTCTGCGTTACCCGATAAGGCATTGGTAGCATTGCTTCTAAAAGAGAGTTAATGCTCTGTTTTGCAGAGGCTGTATGTTAAAAGCATTAAATTCATTAAGATTATTCGCGGCTTTATGTGCGGCTGCCTCTGTTGTCTTTGTCATTGTTCATGGAATTCAGGACGACCGGCAGAGAGAGGATTTCCTGAATATGCCCGGAGCCATTGACCAATTCCGTTCCGGTGCAGGGACAACCGAGGAGGCTATGGGCAAGGTCTCACCACTGCTAAAGAGTGCAAAAGCCTTTGCGCTCAGGATAAATCCGCCACCGCCTAAGCCCAAGAAGCCAAAAGCTCCTTCGAGACCGCAGGTAGCAAGGGAACCCGGGCCTGAGCGGCCAAGACCAAAAGCTCCTGTACGTGCTAAATTCAAAGTCTTGGCGACCTGCCGGTATGAACAGCAGCCTGACCGTTCATTAGCTCTGCTGGATATGCCCGTCAAAGGGATTAAATGGTACCGCCAGGGGGATGTTGTCGGACATTTGACGATCCAGCAGGTCAAAGATGGAAGCGTTGTTTGCAGTGACGGTCAAGAGTTATTCGTGCCTGTAAGCAAGAAAAAGACAAAAATCCTGCTTAAAAGTGAAGTGGCGGCTTTGCAAAGGCCGCAAGCAACCATCTCAACTCCTCTGGGGGTGGCCGAAAGTGTTATCGAAGCAGAAAAACCGGCCGCTCCACAAGCTGTTCCGACTATAACAGGTGTTAAATCCGGTACAGGCGGTCAAGCCGTCGGGGCTTCGCCGGCAAAGGCGAAAGAATATTCGGCAATGAGACGCCGGATACGTCGCCTTCCACCCAGAAAACCTCATCAACAGCCTCAGCCGGAACCAACCCCTGAAGAAATGAAGGAAACCTTAACAGAGAGCATCGACGCTATTAAGGAGATGATGGCTCAGCCGAGTCCATTAGTAGATGATGAAGATAAGGCAAAAGAACTAAAAATCTGGGGCGAACTTCTTCAAACTCTGGAAGAAGAACGTGACCAAGCCGAGGAAAGCAGCAAGTAAGGAAAATGTACAAGAAAGGTCAGAACATGCAATCAGGATGTTTTCAGGGCCGTAATAGGAAAAGGAAGTTTTTTGCGGGATTTTTTTGCATAATCAGCGTTTTTCTGGCTGTTAAATATACAGGTGTGGCACAAGCGGCTGATAAGCAGCCGGTTTTGCGCAACAGGGTCTATAAATTCAGGTATATATCGGCCAAGGACGCCAAAGAGCGGCTCGTTAGCATGGGGATTGGAAGAAACATAAATGAGCTTCCTCACAATTCTCTCATAGTGGAATCAGGTAATCCAGGTGACCTGGTCAAGGCCTCCAGCCTGTTGGGCTTGATTGATTCGGAGCAGCCGTTTGTGATAAAGACCATTTTGACCTCGCCGGATATCCAGAAACTGCCTCGAAATGACGAAATTGCCGCCGAACTCGGCGATATTATAATCGGCACTTTCAAAGAACCACCGACGGATACAACCAAACCATCCGCCATTTTGGACATACACGGCTCGGACCTGATTGCAATTGCTCCTGAGCCGTTGTTTGACAGGATTGCTGAAACCATCCACAAGATGCTTGCTCCCCCCACACAGCCCAAGTCAGCGGAACCAAAGGAACCGGAAAAATTAACTGAGCCGAATTTAGTGCCTGTCCCTGTCCCTCCGACCACTGGTGGGGCTTTCGAGTTAACCGAAGAAGAGGTGCTGGACGTCCTTCAGGAGACTATTGATAAGCAAGAAGCGCCCGATGTGCCGGTAGATGATAGGGTAAAGGCCGAAGAGAAAAAAGAGGATATTTTTGGTGATGAGCTTCTTGAAGCGCTCGCCGAGGCCGAAAAAGCAGCACAGCAAGGGCTTGCTGAGGCCCCAAAAGCGGCCCCTGAAAAGCCCGCCGAACAGATTATTAGAGAAGGCGAAGAGCTTCGACCTGTTGAAGAACCCCCAAAGGTTGTTCCCCCCCGACAGGCCGATGATAGTGCCCCGGCCCCGACCGAGGCCGAGAGGATTGGCATATCAAAAGAAGACTTAGCCGCTATTGTTCAGGCTGAGGTGGCTAAATTATTGAAAGTTCGAGCCACACCCCCGCCGGGCGTCTTGGCTGTGGAAGAATCAGAACCAAATGTCGTCCCATTGAAAGCACCGGGGAAAAAACAGCAAATCGCCGAAGGTGCAAAGGCCACAGAAGAGCAACCTGCAGAGCCGGGCGAACGGCTTGATGAACAGCCGCGGGATGAATATCTGGACCAATTGGCAATACCGGAAGCCGAAGGAGAAATCGATTTGACAATCACTCTACCGGAGAAAGTAGAGATAGTTGCGCTGCTGGAAATGGTCGGTAAGCTGTTAGGCCTTAACTACATCTATGATGAAAACCAGGTCAAGGGCGATGTCATGCTCAAAGTGCATGACGGTAAGATAAAGGTCAAGGACGCGTATGCTCTGCTCGAATCGGTGCTGAAGTTCAGAGGTTTCGTGATGACACGCCGGGGTCAATTGGTTACCATTGTGCCTCAGGCGCAGGCATTAGACTATGACCCGACTTTTCGGACATCGCCAAAGGACATCCAGCCGGGCGACGTAATCGTAACCAGCATTTTCCGTCTCAAGCACGTGGACACTGCCAGTGCAGAAACTCTGCTCAAAAGCATGAAACTCGGCACAATCATCAACTCGATTCCGGAAACAGGTACTCTCATCGTAACGGGATATGCCTACCGGATGGGCCGCATTGAAGAACTGCTCAAGATGATAGACATTCCCGGAAAACCACGCAAGTTCCAGTTCAGACAACTGCAGCACACACTCGCCGCCGAAGTTCTCCCCAAGATACAGACTCTCGCCGAGCAGCTTGGGACCGTCTCTGTCTCGATTAGTGTTAGTACAACCGCTGCCGCCGCACCTGCAAAACCACTAACGGCGGCCCAAAGAAGGACCGCCGCCAGAAGACCCACCCCCGCCAGGCCAACCACCACCACGAAAAAAGCGGAAGCAGCCGCCAAACAAGCTGTCTATCTCGATGTTGACGAAAGAACAAACAGGATTCTTATGATAGGCCTGGTCGAGGATATCGATATCGTAAATCAATTGATTGATACTCTTGATATTGAAACACCCGACCTGAGGGTGATTAAAGAATATGAAATTCAGCACGTTGACGCTACCGAGATTGTCAATACCTTAGGTGAACTTGGAGTTGTAGCAGCGACGACAACAAGGGGCACTTCCCAAAGGCAACCCACGACCACAAAGGCTCCGGCCGGCAGAACACCCGCAAGATCCACAACCACAACGAGTCGTACCGGCGGCGCTGCCTTCGGTGAAGAGGAGCCGCAGATATCCATACTGGAGGCCACCAATTCGCTGCTGATAAATGCGCTGCCCGCCCAACACGCGATAATCGCACTGGTTATTGCCCATGTTGACCGCGAACTCGAGGAGGCTACCTTGCCTTATGTGATTTACCCGCTGGAAAACCAGGACCCACAGGAGTTAGCTGACGTTCTGTCCAAACTCATCGAAAAGACCGCCAGGGTAAAAGCAGCAGCGGCTAAAGATGCCAAGGTTCAAACCAGGCCGACAGCGGCAACGACACCGTCAAAGTTGCAGGAAGAAATCACAATCGTTCCCGATATTAAAAGTTATTCGCTCATTGTCTATGCCAGCAAAAAGAATCAGCAGTGGATAAGCAGTCTTATCAAAAAGCTCGACGAATATCGACCGCAGGTACTGCTCGACGTAACCCTCGTCGAAATCACCAAGGAGGATATATTCGACCTGGACATAGATGCAACACTGCTCACAGGATTGCCTCAGTTCTCACTTGTGTCAACAACTGGTGCGGATCTTAAGGATAATTCAGTGACTGCCTTTTACAAGGACGAAGAAATTGATACTTTGTTAACAGCGCTGCAGAAAAAAGGATATGGAAGGATACTTGCCAGACCGAAACTGCTGGTTAATGACAATGAGGAAGGAACTATTAAGACAGAGAAGCAAACAAGTGTAGCACAAGTACAAACGCAGTATTTACAGACCGGAACGGGCCAAGTACCACAATACTCCCCACAAACATCTGTGACCTTTGAAAGTTATACCGCGGGTATTACGCTTACAATTACACCTCATATAAGTAAAGGCGACCAGCTTGGACTCACAATAACATTAACACGAAGTGACTTTCGGGACAGAGACCCTACCTCGATAGGTGCAGGTACAGAGACAGAGAAGGCGACATATCCAACACCACCTGACCTTCTAACCAGTGACGTTACCACCAAGGTAACCGTCCCTGATAAAAGCACAATAATACTTGGTGGTCTTGAGAAGATAACTCAAATCAAAGGCGGAACTAAAGTTCCTTTGCTTGGGGACATTCCTATTGTCGGAGGCCTATTTAGAACTATATCCAATAAGGATGAGCAAAGCAGACTTTATGTCTTTGTGAAAGCTAACATTATAAGGCCCGGCGAAGAAATTACTGAAGAATCCGATATAGTAAAGTCATCACAAAAGAACCGGGCCACGTTTGAAAAATACGAAACCGAGATGCAGGAATACGAGGACTGGCCGGGTATAAAACCTGAACCAATGGACCCGATGCATATTCTCGAAGCCGATGAGCCACGGCGACAGTAATGATAAATTTAGTGAATTGAAGGTCGCGATAGATGAAGGACCTTTTGATACAAGCTGCAAGGCGCAGCGGCATTGCGGACGCCGATGAATTGTCGAAGTACTTCGATGAGAACGCCGATGATGCGCGCAGGGCTGATGAACTGTTGCTTGCCGCTCCCTCTTTTACGGAAGATACGGTACTGAAGCTGTTTGCTGAGGCCTTAGGAGTGGAGTATTTTGGTGAAGTTTCTGCATCCGAAGTACCTGCCGAATTTGTCGAAGCGGTGCCGGCAACTTACGCCCAGCATCATTATCTTATCGGCATACGCAAAGACTCGGAACACGAGCTTACCGTGGTACTCTCCAAGCCGTTGGACACAAGTGCACTTGACAACGTCTCCAGGATGGTCGGGGTGCCTGTGAAAACGGCCCTTGCATCGCGGGCGGCCATAACCGCAGCCATTGATGTTGCCTACGAACAGAAGAGCACCGTTATAGAAGAGGTTGCCGAAGAACTCAACGACCAAAATCTTGACCGGCTCGTTGACGAAGTAGCCTCATCAGACGACCTGCTTGATGTTGTCAATCGTCCGCCGGTAATCAGGCTGGTCAACGACATTCTCTTCCGTGCCCTTCAGCTAAGGGCAAGTGATGTTCACATCCATCCTTACGAAACAAAAATCCAGATTCGCTACCGTGTTGACGGAATACTTTACGACACGCTGGGCCTGAACCGCAACGTGCTGCCGCTGGTAATCTCGCGTATTAAGGTCATGGCCGGGATGGACATCGCCGAACGCCGGATGCCCCAGGACGGTCGATGCAGCGTGCGCCTGGGCCAGCGCGAAATCGACCTGCGTGTCAGCACCGTCCCGACAAGCTACGGCGAGCGAAGCGTACTGAGAATTCTTGATAAGAGCACCGGTCTGTTCACACTTGACGAATTGGGATTGTCGAAGGAAGACCTCGAGTCATTCGACCGAACAATCAACCGCTCGCACGGCGTAATCTTTGTAACCGGCCCGACCGGCAGCGGCAAAAGCACGACTCTCTATGCTTGTCTTAATCGCATTGACTCTATCCAGAAAAACGTCATGACCATCGAAGACCCGATTGAGTACCAGCTTGAAGGTATTAGCCAGATGCAGGTGGCCTCCAAGAAGGGAGTTACATTTGTAAACGCCCTGAGACACGTGCTCAGACAGGATCCCGATGTGATTATGGTCGGTGAAGTACGTGACGAGGAAACCGCCGCCATGTGCATACAGTCTTCGCTCACCGGTCATCTGGTCTTCAGCACACTGCACACCAACGATGCGGCAGGCGCTATCAGCAGGCTGCTCGATTTCGGTGTGGAACCTTATCTGGCCAGCTCCTCCTTAATAGCAATCCTGGCCCAAAGACTTGTCAGGAGGATATGTCCAGTCTGTAAAGAGACCTGCAAGCCCTCGGCCAAAGAACTCAAAGAGCTGGCAATGGAACCGGACCAGTTAAAGGACGCCCAATTCCATAAAGGCGCCGGCTGTAACAAATGCTACGACACGGGCTATCGGGGGCGTATCGGCATTTACGAGTTGTTGCCGATAAACGAGGAGATTCGGGACATGATATACCGCAGGGAAAGTGCCGGTGCGATAAAGAAAAGGGCCTTACAGTTCGGCATGAAGACTCTCCGCATGGACGGCGCAAGAAAAGTCATCGAGGGAATAACCACTGTCGCCGAAGTACTGAGAATAACACAAGCAGATGCAATGTGAGAATTTTATATTTGATATTTTATATTTGATATTTGCATGGATAAGGATGAGCTAAAGAGAAGAACCAAAGAGTTTGCACACCGTTGTGTCAAGCTCAGTATGGCGTTACCTCGTAATTACTTGGGCAATCATGTTAGAGGACAGTTGATACGTTGTTCGACTTCAGTTGCCGCCAATTATCGAACTGTCTGTACTGCCCGGTCCAAGGCCGACTTTATTTCAAAACTGGCAATTGTTATAGAAGAAGTTGATGAATCTTGCTTTTGGTTGGAGTTTATTATTGACGAGCAACTGCTGAAGAAGACAAAAGTTACACCATTGCTTAAAGAGGGAAATGAACTGACGGCAATTTTCGTTGCCTCGCAAAACACAGCAAGGGCGAATAAATGAGCAATCGGCCACAAGTTCAATATAAAATATACAATATACAATATAAAATTTGAAATGCCTCGGTTTAACTACATAGCGATAGACCATAACAGAAAGCGGGTGACCGGCACCGTTACCGCCGAAAGTCCGTACGCGGCAAGAAAACACCTTCGCATAAAGGGTATTCATCCCACGGCGATAAACGAGGCGGTGTCCCAGCGCGAAGGCAAATCCCTCATGAGCGTCTTCAAAAAGAGCGGCAGGGGACAGGTTGCCGAATTCACCAAGCACTTGGCCACGATGATAAGTGCGGGTATCAAGCTGACCGACGCCCTGAGCGTGCTCACCCGGCAAATCTCCGACATCCGGCTAAGAAACACCATCACCGATGTCCGCGACCGTGTCGTAACAGGAGAATCCTTTGCCGACGCTTTAGCGGACCACGACAATTACTTCGATATTATCTACGTCAGTATGGTGCGTGTCGGAGAGGTTACCGGAACGTTGGGCGACAGTCTTACAACCATTGCAGTGTTTATGGAAAAACGCCGCCGCCTCGAGTCAAAGATGGTCACCGTCATGATATATCC
>QNBT01000067.1 GCA_003644205.1 Planctomycetota bacterium
GAAAGCTTGTATGTCAACACTTCAAGATGCGCGAAAGGAGCGGATCACTGTATTTTTGAACGCCTATCAGATATGGGGTGTTTTGAGTGAAAAAAATAGCCCTATTTGCGAACAACTGCGGGAGTCTTATGGGAATGATGTAGGAAGAGGCGCAGGAGAACGCGTTACACCGGTTGTGAGAATTTCCCAAGCTCTGAGTCGCTCAAAAGAAATAGAGCATTACTACATGGATGGGAGGTTGACTAAATTTAGGATTGGCAACGAAGATATAGAACCTGGGTATCCAATCTATGATATCTTCCGCCTTCTTGAGAATGACAAGACGGCGGGTTAGCATCGAGCAAGATTCTTCACTGCGTTCAAAATGACAATGCAGGCTATTATGACAATTTTTTGTCTAAGATTTGTGAGACGACTTTTGGGTTTGCCTGGCCTTTTGTCTTTTGCATTACCCGGCCTAAGAGGAATCCGCGGGCCTTTTTGGTTTTTTTGCCGCCGGAGGCGGCATCAGCTACGGCATCCGGATTGGCGGCGAGGACCTCATCTACAACAGATTCAAGCTCACCCGCATCGCTTTTTTGGAGCAAATTAAGCTCGGCGGCAATAACATCCGGGGCCTTTTTAGTTTTGGCCATTTCCTCGAAAATGGTAGCAGAAGCGGTGGCGCTTATATCGCCGGCGCCAGCCATCTTTGCCAGCTTAGCGAGATTTTCGGCGCTGATGCCCAGGTCGGCGACATTGCAGCCGGCTTCATTTGCAAGTTTCATGCCGGTCTGTGTGAGCAGGTTGCAGACTCTTTTGGCATCTGCGCCGGCTTTTACCGCAGCGTCGAAGAACTCAGCCGTTTTTCTTTCCGCTGTTAAGACGCCTGCATCGTAGTCGCTGAGGCTGTATTCAGTTATAAAACGCTTTTGCATTTCAATCGGCAGTTCGCAAAGGCGCGATTTTATCCGGGTCAGCCATTCGTCGGTCATCTCAACGGGCACGAGGTCCGGGTCGGGGAAATAGCGGTAGTCGTGGGCCTCTTCCTTTTCGCGCTGCAGGACGGTAACTTCGTTTTCATCGTCCCAGCCGCGGGTGCTCTTGTTGCCTGAGGCCATTGTTCGGCCGGTTTCTGCAAATTCATCCAACTGTCTCCGGACTTCGAAGGCCACGCTTTTTTCGACGGCTCGAAAGCTGTTTAAGTTCTTGACCTCGACGATAGGCGTTTTGTATTCGGTGCCGGCTTTGGTGATTTGCAGATTTATATTCGGCTCAAATCGCATGTGGCCCTTTTGCATGTCGGCATTGGAGACACCGAGGTATCTGACTATCCTTTGCAACTCAACGGCCAACGCTCGCACCTCGGCGGGGCTGTTCATGTCCGGCTCTGTAACGATTTCCAACAGCGGAGTGCCCGCCCTGTTCAAATCTACGGCGGAGAAGTTGCCGAGGGTGTGTGTGTTCTTGCCGGCGTCTTCCTCGAGATGAACCCTTATTATGCGTATCTTTTTCGTTTGGCCGGTTTCTAAGGGTATCTCGATGTAGCCTGCCTCGGCTAAGGGCAGGTCGTACTGGCTGATTTGATAGTTCTTCGGCAGGTCGGGATAGTAATAGCTCTTGCGGTCCCACTTGGTGAAATCCGATATTTTGCAATTAAGCGCCAGCGCCGTCAAAAGGGCGAATTCGTATGCCTGTTTATTCATGACGGGAAGCACGCCCGGCATGCCGATACAGACCGGACAGACTCTGCTGTTAGCTTCGCCGCCATAAACCAGCTCGCAACCGCAGAACATCTTTGTCCTTGTGGCGAGGTGGACGTGAATCTCAAGCCCTACAACAATTTTATATTCTAATTCGCTCATTTGCTTTTTGCTCGATAAATATTTTTGGCCACAGAGTTTTTATTCAATTTCTTTTAAGCCACAGAGGACACAGAGAACACAGAGATAATTATCGATTTTTGATTTCTCCGCTTAGCTTATTCAAAATAAATTTAATTCAAATCTCTGTGTCCCCTGTGCTCTCTGTGGCTAAAGTTGAAAAACAGGTTTTTTATTATGGTAATCGGTCTTGCCCTCGAACATTCTTGCTATTCTTAAGAGCTTCTTTTCCGTAAAGGCCGGCGACAGTATTTGCAGGCCTATCGGCAGATTAGCCTTATCGAGTCCGCAGGGGATGCTGATAGCGGGCAGGCCGGCCAGATTAGCGGCGATTGTATAGATGTCGGCAAGGTACATCTGCAGCGGGTCTTCAATTTTTTCACCGAGCTTAAAGGCTGTCGTGGGGGAAGTCGGCATAATTATGCAGTCCGCTTCCTTGAATGTCTTTGTAAAATCTGTGCGGATGAGGTTTCTTACCTTCAGGGCCTTTAGGTAGTAGGCATCGTAGTAGCCGCTTGAAAGGGCGTATGTGCCTAACGTAATTCTTCTTTTGACTTCTGCGCCGAAGCCCTCGGCCCGCGATTTTGAATAGACCTCGACATAATCGGCCGGGTTTTCGGTTCTGTGGCCGTAGTGTACGCCGTCGTATCTTGCGAGATTGCTGGAGGCCTCGGCGGTGGCGATCAGGTAATAGGCTGCGATGGCATAATCGAGATGCGGCATCTTTACCTCTATAATTTGGGCGCCGAGGTTTTTATAGACATCCAGCGCGGAAGTTAAGGCGTTTTGAACGTTCTGGTCCGCACCGGCATTAAATTCGGGCACGATTGCAATCTTCAAGCCTTTTACGTCTTCATTGAGTTTTTCAAGATAATTACACACCGGCGCCATATCATTGCTGACACTCGTGCTGTCTCTTTTATCGTGGCCCGCGATAACGTTCATCATCAGTGCGGCATCGGTAACGTTGCCGGTAACAGGTCCAATCTGGTCGAGACTTGAGCCGTATGCGACAAGGCCGAAACGCGAGACCCTGCCGTAGGTAGGTTTGAGGCCGACTACCCCGCAAAAGCCCGCCGGCTGGCGAATTGAGCCGCCGGTATCTGAGCCAAGGGCTGCAAAGCACATCCTTGCGGCGACCGCTGCCGCCGAGCCGCCGCTGCTGCCGCCGGGTACCGAGCCAAGGTCCCAGGGATTCAAGGTTTGCTTGAGAGCGGAGTTTTCGGTACTTGAGCCCATCGCGAACTCGTCGAGATTTGTCTTACCGATGAGCACGGCGTCGGCGGCACGGAGTTTTTCGATGACATGAGCGTTATAAGGGGCCTGGAAATTTTCCAGAATTTTTGACCCGCAGGTTGTTTCGCCGAAATCGGTGCACATATTATCTTTTATCGCCACAGGCACCCCGGCCAAAGGCCCTGTTGATTTGCCGGTGGCGATTTTGCGGTCAATAGTCTGCGCTGCCTCAAGAGCACGGTCTTTATATGTGCTGATGTAGGCACCAACTTTATCGTCGAGGGCTTCAATCTGTGCGAAAACGGCTTCAACGGCGGTGACGCTTGTAACGGTGCCGGCTGTGATTTTGTCGCGTAACTGTTTGCAGGTTAAATTTAGAAGTTCATCGGCCATATACCACCTGTTAGTATGTCACGCTCCAGAATCCTCATCGAGAATTTTGGGTACTTTGAAAAAGCTCTCGAAGTGCTGCGGCGCGTTTCTGAGGGCAAGTTCCGTATCCAGCGATTCGGTTATGACATCTTCCCGGAAGACGTTGTGCATCGGCAGGCAGTGCGCCAGAGGCTCGACGGAATCGGTATCAAGCTCGTTGAGCTTTTCGACATAACCGAGGATAGCACTCAACTGGGTGCTGAAGCGGGCGACTTCATCGTCGGTCAGGTCAAGCCGGGCGAGTTTGGCGACACGCCGGACCTGTGTTTCGTCAATTTTTTTAGCCATTTGCAATAGCCCAAAAACAAAAAAGCGAGACGAACGGGCCTCGCTTTGTGGGTTTAATTTGAAATCCGACCGAGGCCGAATCAGCCCGCTGCTGTCTCGGCAGGTTTGTAGTTTCGCTTTGGGGGTTTTTCGACCAGGCCCATACGAATCGCCTTGGCGGAGACCTTAATCCTGCAGACCTTACCGTTTACAACGGCGCGGACCTTCTGGATATTGGGCTTGAACTTCCTTTTCGTAATGCCGGTCACCTTCCTGCCGACGCCGCCGAGATACTTGGCTTTACCGCGTCTTGCGATACTGCGACCTGCCGTGGTTCTTTTGCCGGTAAAAAAACAAACTCTTGACATCTTAATAATACTCCAACATTTTACGGGTATCGTCCGCCACATCAAGCTGGGGCTTCACATCCAGCGCTAACTGTAAAGCTTTACAAATATATCCTTTGGGGGAAGGGTTTGCAAGCATTAAAGCAAAATTTTAATTCAAAAAGCGCTTTTGTTGGCCAAAGTGGCGAATTTTCTTGATTTATGGGCACTTTGCCATAAGTTTGATAGCGGAAAAAGAGGTGTTTATGGTTAATGGCGACACGCAAAAAAGGGTTCTGATTACGGGTTGTTCGAGCGGATTCGGCCTGCTAACGGCTGTCGAGGCGGCTAAGGCCGGCTTCGATTGCATCGCGACGATGCGGAATATGACTAAGGCCGATTACCTTCGCGGCGCCCTGAAGCAGGCAGATGCCGGCGCTACTATTGAGCGATTAGACGTTACCGACGCAGAATCAGCCCGCGAGCTTGTTGCAAAGTACGCCCCTATTGATATTCTCGTCAACAATGCCGGAATCCTGATAATGGGCTCGGCTCTTGATATTACTGAAGAGGAGATGCGGCGGATTTTCGAGACGAATTATTTCGGCGCAGTTCGGCTTACGCGGGCCGTTGCAGGGCAAATGATAGAAGCCGGCGGCGGCCTTATCATCAACGTTGCATCGTTAGCCGGCCTTGTCGGCCATCCGTTCAACGCCGCATACGCCGCCACCAAACACGCGCTGATAGGTTTCTCCCGCTCGCTCAGGCTGGAGCTTAGACCGTTCAATATAGATGTGGTTTCGGTTGAGCCGGGCTATCACAGGACGGAGATTATCCGGGCAAACGCCAACCTTACGGAAAATTTCTATGATAAACAATCGCCGACGTTTGAATATAACCGCGGCTTCTTGAAGCTGATGTTGGATGAAATTGTACCGCGTGCCGCCGATGCCGACAGGGTGGCTAAGAAAATCGTGGAGATTATGCAGGCCGAAAAACGCAAACCACATTACGTCATAGGCAAAGATGCGAAGTGGCTGACAATAGCCAAGTGGCTGGGTTTGACTCGTTATATCGAGGACCGGATATACAAATATCTCCTCAGAGCAACCCGCCGCGAAAACAGGCGCGCACAGGCAAAAAAAGAAGCCAGAGGACGGAAGACAGAGGACAGAGCATGAGTTGTCTTGCTCAGGTATATGCAGGTCGAAATAACAATATAGTGATTAAGGAAATAAAGTGATGGCATGTGAAGCAAACCAGGAACCGACGGCCGATGTAGAGCTGAAGGTCAACGGCGACCAAATCGAGCTGAATGATTTTGTTCGGAATTTTGTCGCCCATACGGTTATCGGCATGATTAAGTCTCTGCGAGATGTCGGAAAAGTTGAGACCATCAGCCTGGACATTTCAAGAAAAGCCGAGTGATTCAACGGTAGCGAAATGATAGAGCTTGCCGGTATGCTGATGGTTGGTTCTTTGGGCAGGGGCCTGGGTAAGACCGAGCTTGCATGCTCACTAATCAAGAAGTTCAGTCCAAAGTATGACATAGTGGGGATAAAGGTAACTCCGGTGTCCGATACCGAAAGCAGTTGTCCGCGTGGGCGCGGCTGTGGGGCGTGTTCATCGCTGGAAGGTCATTATGAAATTACCGCCGAGACCGACGGCAAATCCGACAAGGACACCTGCAGGATGTTAGCCGCCGGCGCAAAACGGGTATTTTGGCTAAGGGCCTTGAAGGCACATCTTGAGGAAGGAATTTTAGCGTTAGTGGATGTTGTCGGCAATGATGCTATTAGTGTATGTGAGTCGAACAGCCTTCGACAGGTTGCCGAGCCCGGGCTGTTTATAATGGTCAAAGGCGATGAAGACCAGGAACCCAAGTCTTCGGCGGTTGAAGTTGCCGGGCTCGCAGACTTAAAGGTGGGTTTCGATGGGACCGGATTCGACATTGACATGGATGGTATTGGACCGGCTGATGGGAGATGGTCATACAGGGCTAAGGCGACTGCAATAATAATGGCAGGAGGCCCCGGCAGGCGGTTAGGACAGGATAAGAGTATGTTGGATGTGGCCGGTAAGCCTATGATAAAACATATCTACGACCAGCTTCGGCCCCACTTCAACCAAATCCTTATAAGTTCAAGTGATGTTTCAAAATATGATTTTGTAGGCGTAGAAGTTGTACCCGACAGGATTGCCGGTCAGGGGCCGCTGATGGGAATTGCATCGGCGATGGAGGCCTCGGCAAATGAAATGAACTTTGTGATTGCCTGCGACGTTCCGCAGGTTGATACATTCCTGATGCGGCGGATGCTAAGGCAGTGCCGTGATTGTGATGGAGTTGTGCCCAGATTGGGAGATTCTCGATATGAACCGCTTTTTGCCGTGTACCGAAAGAGTATGCTCAAGGCCGTGAACAAATTATTGGCTTCGGGCGAGCGTAAAATAGACCAGGTGTACAACCACTGCGAGATTAGTTATGTTGACATTGCTAACAGCCGACGGCCCGTAAATATTAATACAATGGCTGATTATCGGAAATTCCTTAATGAAAAAGATGTGCGAGACGAGTATTGATTATCTGAGGATATCCGTTACGGACAGATGCAACTTGCGGTGCATTTACTGCGACCCTTTGCAGGATTGTGAATTTATGCCACGCAAAGAAATTTTAACGTTCGAGGAAATACATCGCATCGTGGAACTTTTCGCGCAGTGCGGCATTACCAAAATCCGTCTCACAGGGGGAGAGCCGTTAATCAGGACCAATATCGTTCAGCTCGTGCGGCAACTGGCGCCGATACGAGGTATCGATGAGCTGACACTTACAACCAATGGCGTTCTTCTTGAGTCAATGGCGGCCGAGCTTAAGGCTGCGGGTTTGAAACGGGTAAATGTTAGTTTGGATACGACAAGCAGGGGCAATTACAAACAGATTACCGGTTTTGATTTATTTGAGAAGGTAATGAAAGGCATTTACAAGGCACTGGAGGTGGGCCTGAAGCCCGTTAAGATGAATAGTGTCATAATACAAGGTGTGAATGTCTCTCAGGTTCCGGCTCTTGCCCGGATGAGCGTTGAGCTGCCCGTGGCGGCCAGGTTCATAGAGTATTGCCCGACCGGCAGAAACACAAGGCCGGCAAGCAGCTATGTGCCTAACAGTGAGGTTCGCAGGATTATCGAGCACAAGTTCGGGCCGCTTACAAGTACGCTGTCGGCCAGAGGCAATGGGCCTGCGATGTATTTTAAGATTGCAGATTCGGCCGGTTGTATCGGCTTTATAAGCGGGGCGAGCGGTTTTTTCTGCCGGTCATGCAACCGGCTCAGACTGACCAGCGATGGAAATGTCAGGCCGTGTTTGTATTCGGCACACAGCTATGACCTGAAGGGATTAATCCGGGGCGGGGCAAACGACCGGCAGGTCCTGGATTTGTTGAAGAGGATAATTGCAGAGAAGAAAAACTTCACGAAGCTGAATTCCTTTACAGAGGACTTTTGTATGCGAAGTGTTGGAGGTTAAATACTATGGCAAATGACGGCGGCATGATAGATGTGAGTGGCAAAGATATTACGGCCAGGACTGCAAAGGCTGTAGGATGTGTTTTGCTCGGGCGAGAGGCCTTTGAGGTTTTAAGGGCAGGCAAATGTATCAAGGGGGATGTGTTTGCAACGGCGAAGGTAGCTGCTATGCAGGCAGTAAAATCTACACCCGTAACAATTCCGATGTGCCACCCCGTTTTGATTGAAGCTGTCAATATTGACTTCACAGTGAATGAGGAAGATAAATCGGTTACTGTATGCGTAACCGTTAAATCGTCAGGCAAAACGGGCGTGGAGATGGAGGCGCTTTGCGGCGCCAGCGCAGCGTGCCTTACTATTTACGACATGCTAAAATACACGCGTAAGGCGATGACGATAGGCGAGATAAAACTCATTGAAAAGACAGGCGGAAAAAGTGGCGACTACAAGAGATGAGGCCGAATACGTGAGTGGCCGGGGCAGGATTAAGGCGATATCGGTTTCAAAAGAAAGAGGTACGCAAAAAGTCAATGTCCCCAAAGCCGAGCTGCGCACAGACTTCGGTATTATTGGAGACGCTCATGCGGGCAACTGGCACAGGCAGGTAAGTATGCTCGGGGCCGAATCGATAGATAAGATGATTGAAAAAGGCGCAAAGGTCAGTCCGGGCAGTTTTGCCGAGAACATCACAACGGAAGGTATCGACCTGTTGGCTCTTGAAGTCGGCACTAAGCTAAAGATTGGCGAAAGCGCCCGGGTTGAAATTACGCAGTTTGGAAAGACCTGTCACGATAGATGCGAGATTTTCCAGCAGGTTGGCGATTGCATAATGCCGCGAGAAGGCGTTTTTGCGAAGGTAACCCGCCCCGGCCGGCTCGCAGTCGGTGATATTATAGAAGTGAACAACGATTAGAGGGCGTCCGGCTTTAAGATACTCAACATAAAGATAGCCGATATTGCGTGAGGGAGTGATTTGTAGGGAATTTGTCCCAAGATTCCACAGAAATCTTCAGGTTTGTGAAAATTTTGCGTTTTTTTTGCAATACCACCTTTTTCTGAGTTTTTGACGGTTTTTTTGAAAAAGATGTTGCAATGTGGCTGGAGGGGGGTAAACTATCGTTTTGAAATTGTCCTGTCGCACGGGGTTGCGATTAGATTTGGGGTCGGCAGTAATCGCGGCATGGCCGACTCAAGCCTCCGACAGGGCCAGGTCGGTCTGCTACGAAGCGGACTCCGCGAACAATAAAAGAATTTGGTATCGTCCCAAAGTTTGTGGATGAAATACTATCGGGGAAAAAGCGTTTATCGCGTTAGGGCTAACAGCAGGTAAGAAAACGGCTCTGAGAGGCTCCCGGAGCCGTTCTGCCGTATAGC
>QNBT01000068.1 GCA_003644205.1 Planctomycetota bacterium
GCTTTCTTCTTAGCCTTCTTCTTAGCTACTTTCTTCTTAGCTTTTTTCTTGGCTTTCTTCCTTTTTTTTGCCATACGTTAAATCACCTCCTTTCGGCAATTCATTTCTTAATCTGGTTCTTCTTTTTTAATTTATTAAACAGCACGTTCCAACTGTTTCAAAACTATATATATTTATCGTCAAAATCAACAAAAATACTTCATTGTTTTCCGAAATTCGCAATTTATTTCGTTGTCACAACTTCATATTCGAGAGTATGTTTTATCGGAGAAAAATGTTTGGTTCAAGTAAAAGTTAATATGCTCGGGCGTTGATCTTATTTTCACATTTTCTTGAAAGATATGTTTGGAGGCGTTGTATGGCAGTTTCAGCACGTTCACTATATTCAGGACATACATCGGTTCTGCGAATGTTGTTTGTTATTATGTTGTGCGAGTTTAACGGGGCAAGGTGTTTTTTGCCGGTTGAATTTTTTTTTAGAAATAGTATTTTTTTTGTAGATATGGTAAAATTTTTTTGTAAATCAACAGATTATTGTTAATTGTTTGGGGCGATGAATAATAAAGTGATTCTTTTCGGTGGGACTTTTGACCCGATTCATCACGGTCATGTGCGTGTGGCACAAAGCGCTTTGGAGCAGTTAGGCGCCGATGAGATTGTGTTGATTCCGGCGCGACGTTCACCGCACAAAAAATCTTTTCCCATGGCAGATGGGCCTGCTCGTGTCGAGATGATATCGCTTGCGATTGTCGGCGAGAAGACATTTCGAGTGAGTGATTGTGAATTGAAAAGGTCCGGGCCGAGTTATACCCTTGACACAATAAGATACTTTCGAGCCGAGTATGGCCGGAGTGCAGGGATTTTCTGGCTGGTCGGTGCTGATGCGGTCAAGGATTTGGCCGGCTGGTACAGGATTGGCGAGCTAATTGACGAGTGCAATCTGTGTGTAATGTTCAGGGCCGGTTTTGAGCGTCCTGATTTCAGCAGCCTCGCCGGCGTTCTCGGACGCCGACGAGTGGAAAAGCTCGAACAAAATGTGATTCGGACTCCTCTTATCGACATCAACAGTACCGAAATAAGGCGTAAATTGGCCTGTGGGGCCGATGTCAGCGACATGTTGGAACCGAAAGTTCTCGAATATATCAAAAAAAAGGGGCTTTATAGTTCGTAGTTCCCTTCGACTATACTCAGGATAAACGTGGTTCGCGGATTTTGGCTCATTGGTGAGCTTTTTTATTGACGTACCGGACGGTTGATTTATAATGACGACAAGCGTTGAGTGACGAGTGGTGATATGAGAATCTCAGGAGATATTTGATGTTTGATAAAAAGTGTATCATTGTTTTTTTCGGTGTAGCCTTTGTTTCGGGGCTGGGCTTTTGCCAGAGCGTGGAGGATAGCTGGAACGATTTCCTTCACTACACGGCGATAGGCCGATATGACCTTGCGGCTGGTTTTGCGCAGAAGTTAATAGAAAGCGACCCCGACCCCGTAGTTTTGCTTGGGCTTAGTGAGGCCAATCCTAACGGTTACGGTATCCTGCTCAAGATGCATTCGGACAGTGAGGAGCTTAAGGAAGTAAGCGGACAGATTCTGGACATCATTGAACGGGGTAGATTTATTCGGCGTACCGATGCGAAGATAATCATGCAGGAGATTAAACGGCTCAGCAGTACGATTCGCGGTCGTATAGCAGCCGAGCAGCGTCTGAAGAACGCCGGCGAGTATGCGATACCATATATGCTCGAAGCATTGGCCGACGAAAACAGAAAAGATGAATTGGCTAACATTGCGGATGCATTGGGCAATATCGGTCGTGACGCTATCAGGCCTTTGGTGTCGGCGCTCCAGATGGAGCATACGGCAGTCAAGGCCGAGGTGATAAGGGCGCTGGGCGAGATAGGCTATCCACAATCACTCGGACACTTGAAATATGTTGCCGAGAAGGACGAGTCGGAACAATTGCGTAACCTTGCTCTTGAGGCGATGAAAAAAATAGACCCGTCAGAGACCGAGGTTCCGGCGGCCCAGTTGCTGTTCAGTCTGGCCGAGAACTATTACTATCACACCGAATCGTTGGCACCGGCGGTTGCCTATGATTTTGCAAATATATGGTTCTGGGACGAAAACAGCCGCCGCCTTGTGCGTCAGGAGGTTAACAAGGCCTATTTTAATGAGTTGATGGCGATGCGGACGTGCGAGTGGGCCCTGAAGGCGGACGAAGGCATGGGCAAGGCGATAGCGCTTTGGTTGGCTGCGTTTTTCAAGGCCGAGTCAACCGGTCTGGCTCAGCCGGCCTATTTCGGCGCCGGCCATGCAGACGCGATGACTTATGCGACGACAGCAGGGCCGGAATATCTTCATCAGGCACTTGAAAGGGCTTTGAATGAAAACAATGCGTACGTTGCTCTTAAGGTTGTGGATGCCTTAGCCGCCAACGCAGGTGAAAAATCGCTGCTGTACCGACTTGGTACCGAACAGCCTCTGGCCAAGGCCCTCAGCTTCGGCGACCGGGCCGTGCGATACAGCGCGGCAATTGCAATAGGAGGTGCAGACCCCACATCTGAATTTTTGGGCAGCAAACTGATTTTATCCAACCTTGCTGAGGCGGTGGGTAAAGTCGGCGCCGCCGAATTAGGAGAAGAGTTGAGCAATGAGTATGCGATTCGGGCAGTCGGGGTTATGAACAAGCTTGCTATGACAAGAAACAAGGTTGTCGATTTGCAGCAGGCTTTGGGGGTACTGGTTGAAGCGACCCGAAGCTCCTGGTCACAGATGCAGAACCTTTCCGGTGAAGTGCTTTCCAGGCTCGACAGCCCGGATGCTCAGCGGGCGATAGCGGATATGGCGCTTTCGGAGGACAATTCTGCGGATGTGCGGAAGTATGCGTTTGGCTCTTTAGCAATTTCCGCCAAGTTGAATGCCAATTTACTGACAGATGAACAGATAGACGCGATTTATTCGTTAATCAGTTCTGAGGATACGGACGCCCAGCTTCGAAGCACTGCAGCCGCAGCTTATGGTGCGCTTAATTTGCCGAGCAGGCGTGTGAAAGACCTGATTCTGGACCAGGCGGCCAGTTAGTTTCAAAGATGTATTTTTGAACAGATTTATTTATTGCGAAGGCAAATGGGACCATTTGCCGGAGCAGGCCAAGCAATTAGTCAAATTAGCACGTTTGTCGTCGATTCTAACAGACCGGTAGCGCTTATTGAACGGGCCACAAATGTCGATTTATCTGAGGAGTGAGGAGGCACCTTCCGTAAAGTCTAAGCTGCAAAGGACTTGTGTGGATTTTAGATAAAAGCGCAAATTTGTTTGCAAATTCGGGCGTTCGCGGTTATCATTTCGGCCAAGTGAGGTTTGCGATGGCCAAAATCTCCGAAAATCGCGGGAATCGTGAGGATTTGCCGGCTGTTGTCGTCCAGGATTATGTGAGCAGCTTGAGCAACGAGTACAAGATGCTTGTTGTGCTTAAGGCCCAGCTTTACGGTGGTAGTTGGGAACCGATGTTGGATGATTTGAATAATCGGCTGGCGGGTAAGCCGTATATCTTCAAACTGGCCAACCGCATCAAGGATGATGTCGAGCGGATTGAGGAAATGCGTAATTTTGAGGTTGAACACGGAGTTGATTTGGCTAAATACGTTCATTTGGCCTGATAGAACATAACTGTCGTAAGGCGATTAGGCCGGATGACAAATCCAGCTTCGTCATTCGACTACGCCGCGACAAGCAGAGGGCGGCTGAGGGATAATCAGATGCTGCAAAAATTTATGTTAGTGGTCTTGTTTGTTGGCACTTGTGGGGGTGTTGACGGTGGTGCTATATCGGGCCAAGCGAGCGCCGAAGATATGCTTGTCTCGACGAGTTTGCTGAAAGAGGCAGGTTTACAGGCCGAATGGCAGAGTAATCTGCCGTTGAAGAAGACGGAAAGACCGGAACGAATGTTTGTGTTTGGCAGGTATTTGTATGTTCTGACAAACCGCAATTATCTGTTTTGTATCGACAGGGCCAACGGAAAAATCCATTTCCAGTTGCAGTTGGCCGGGGTGGGGCTGAAGGTGCTTGAGCCTCAGTATTACGATGGGGCGATAATGTTCACAGTGGGGGCCGAGCTTTTGATTCTTGACCCTGCTTCCGGTACGGTTAAAACCACAAAGAGTTTCGCAACCATCGGCGGAGGTGCGGTTTGCGGGGCCAGGAGAAATTCGAAGCATATTTTTGTGGCTGGTCTGGATAAGCGGCTCCATGCAATAGTCGCCGATGGGTACTGGGAGGAGTTTGCGATAACGGCGGATAATGACTCGCTGATAAACTCGATAGTTGTAGATGACGATTTTGTGGTATTTTCAACTGTTGCGGGCAATGTTGTGAAGGTTTGGGCGCATGGCGCCAAGAAATTGTGGCAGCGGGACATCCCGGGCACTATCAGCGCGCCAGTGGCGAGAGATGGTCGTTGGTTGTACGTAGGCAGCGAAAACACTAAGCTTTATAAACTTGGTATTGATACCGGCCGAAGCGGTTGGGGCGCGCCTTTTCAGGCGGGTGCTCAGTTGACTGAGGCCGTTGTCGTAGGGAAAAGGTCGATATATCAATACGCCGGTGATAATGGTTTGTATGCTATTGACAAAGACAGCGGCAAGATGCTCTGGCAGCTAAGCAAGAAGACAGGCTTGCTTGCAGAGAAAGCCGAAAAGGCTTATGTGCTTGCCGCCCCTGGTGTGTTGGTAGTGATGGATAACGAGACGGGCCGGAAGCTCTATTCAGTTAATTTCGCCGGTGTTCGGCGATATGCGACAAATACGGCGGATTCGACAATTTATGTGGCCGATGACAGGGGTCGGGTCTTAAGTATTAATGAGAAATAATGAATAACTTTGAGTAAAATGCCACAATGAAGGAGAATAGTTGAAATGGATGTTAAAATTAAGACAGCATTGATTAGTGTTTCAGACAAAACAGGCGTAGTTGAGTTTGCAAAGCAGCTCAGTTCAATGGGAGTCAAGATAATCAGCACGGGCGGGACCGCCAAAAAAATCAGCGACGCCGGTGTCGAGGTTGCGAGTATTGACTCTGTAACGGGTTTCCCGGAAATGATGGATGGTCGGGTCAAAACCCTGCATCCGAAGATTCATGGGGCTCTTTTGGCGCTTAGGGACAAGGCCGAACACGCAGCGGCTTTGAAAGAGCACGATATCGAGCCGATTGACCTTGTGTGTGTGAACCTTTACCCGTTCGAGCAAACGATTGCCAAGCCCGGCTGCACATTTGAAGACGCGATAGAGAATATCGACATCGGCGGGCCGAGCATGGTTCGCTCGGCAGCAAAGAACCATAAATATGTTACGGTTGTAACAAATCCCGAGCAGTACGAGCGTGTTATTGAAGAAATGAAGGCTAATAACGGTGCGGTAAGCGAAGAATTGCGAAAAGATTGTGCCAGAATCGTATTCGGGCTTACCGCCTCATACGACGCGGCGATAGCAAAGTATCTGAATGGCCAGGCAGGTGTTAGGTTCCCTGAGCGGATTTCAATTGCACTTGCTAAGGAAAATGAGCTTCGCTACGGCGAGAATCCGCACCAGGATGCGGCATTTTATAAGCTTCCGGCCAGCGGAGAGACGAGCACCGGTAGCGGCAAGCTCCTGGAAGGCGGGGTAGGTATCAGCTTTAACAACTTGCTTGATACCAATGCGGCCTTTGAGCTTGTGAAGGAATTTGATGAGCCGGCCGCGGTTGTGGTTAAGCATCTTAATCCCTGCGGCTGTGCGGTCGATGATGATATCTGCGTTGCTTACGAAAAGGCGTACCTCGGTGATGTTGTCAGTGCGTTCGGCAGTATCATCGCGCTGAACAGGAAAGTCGATAAGAATCTCGCGACGGTAATAATGGAATCTTACAGCAGGTTCGGCAAGGCGAAAGGGGCGAGTGGCTTCTTTGCCGAGGTGATTATAGCGCCCGAGTTTGACGCCGATGCGGTCCAGACAATCAGGACGCTGAAGGGCTGGGGCGAACGGGTACGGCTGATGGAAACCGGGCCGATCGACAGGGCAAAGATTGACTGCGGCGAGTTTGATGTCCGCTGTATTATTGGTGGAATGCTGCTGCAGAGGCGCGACCTTGTCGCGTGGGAGCCTGATGTGCTTACGTACCCGACCAAGGCAAAGCCGACCAAAAAGCAATTAGAGGACCTGCGAATTGCCTGGATAACGGCCAAGCACGTCAAGAGCAATACGATTACATTAGTTAAGGATAGGAGGATTATCGGCGTTGGTGCGGGCCAGATGAACCGGGTTGAGTCCGGCCTTATAGCGTTTAAGCAAGCCGGCGACGAGGCCAAAGGCTGTGCTATGGGTTCGGATGCATTCTTCCCGTTCCCCGATAATGTTGTTAACGCCGCTAAAGCGGGTGTCGCTTGTATCGTTCAGCCCGGCGGCTCGAAGAAAGACGACGAGGTAATCGCCGCCGCCGACAATGCCGGCATCGCTCTGGTATTTACCGGCAAAAGGCACTTTAAGCATTAAGAGTTTGCGTTATATGTCGTACTCGATTTATAATTTGCCTCCTGACAATATTACTCGGCTGACAGTGATATTGATGTGCTTGTTTTGCTAAATGGGCCCCTCGATTATGGACATGACCTGGAAACAAATCTTGACGCTCTTTATCCTTTGTCGTTACGGCTTGGTCGTCGTATCAGTGCCAAGCCGGTAGTTGCTTCGGAATATGAAAATATGGAGTGTCCCTTGTATCAAAACGCACATCGTGAAGGGATAGGTACATCCTGCCGTAGGCAGGATGTACCCATTTACTCCTTTTATCCGGAGAGTTTTTATGAGGCTTAAATTTCCATGGCAGAAGTTCCAGATGATCCAGGCCTGCAAGGAGCTGGCCCAGATGCGATTATGGGAAAGTTATGAGAACCTGGATTTTTTCGCGGTCGAGACCCCTCTTGAAGACCCTGTTGTTGTATCTATTATGGGCGCCGGCGGCGAGGAATACGGCATCAGCGTTTTCCGGGGACCCGATGCATTTAAGCAGCCTATTATAATAATCAGGGATGGAAGGCCCGCCGCTGCTAAAACAAACACTATTGGTTTTAGCATGGTTCATTACAGGGATATGCAATATGAAGAGAAGAAGTGGCTCAAATCCTGTAATTATCGTGCCGGAAAATCCGACTGGCTGCCTTCCGTTATTTCCAAAAAGCCGGGCAAGATGACGCAAATGGTTGAAAAAGACCACGACATCAATCTGATGCTTTATATTGCAAGGGGAATCATTAAGGCCCAGGAAGACGGCAAATTCCGCCCGGTAATAAAGCACAGAGGCTCAAAGATATTCACAATAGAGGTTTCCGGCGACATTTTAGAGCCTGATGTTACAGTAACATATAAATCATTTCCCGGCTCAAAAGAGCTTCTGCGGATGTGCAGGGATGAAATGGTGTATGATATATCGGAGCTGCCGGATATATCCAGACTGCCGAAACTTGATGAAAGCTGGGTTGTTGTGCCCGTGTATGTTACAAGTGAAGACGACGGTAATGATAACTGCATCCTCGTTATCGCTGAAGAGGAAAGCCATTATGTTCTGTGCGCAGATATTATTCCAATGGATATCGGACAGGCCCTTGAGGTTTTGTTCGGCGTTTTCAGTGGCGACAATTCCGCGGAGAAAGTAGGCATTCCTGACAACATTATTATCGCCGAGAAACAATTCTTTGATGCCATAAAGGGTATACAGCAATTAGATATCAATGTCTGCTATAAGAAGAACCACCCTGTCGCAGAAGATATTCGGGAAAGTATTGCCAACGATTTACCGGCCTTTGCCGACAGGCATTTTGTCAAGTATCTTGAAATGCCCGATATTGACCTGTCCGTGGTTCCGGCTGATGATGACCTGCAGGGCTGGAAACTGGTACAGAAAGCACTGACAAACCGGCTTATTAACTTCTGGCACGATTCGGATTACCTGCGCAAAAACCGGCCTTCTAAAAAGTTTTTTGGGGATGCAGACTGGGAATATTATATTGACGAATACGGCGAAATGATGGCGTTGCCTACTTATGTTACCTGGGCGGCACTTACATACCGGACAGCAAAAAACAAGCCCACATACGCCGAAAAACTGCTCTCAGAATCTCTTCCCGAATCCTTGAGAATTTCACTTGAGTCGCTCAATAATTCATATCCGAGTTTGTATCAAATAACAGAAACTGATGCAGAGACAGGCTATGTTGCCCTCAAAGACCTGCTGCTGTCCAAAACAGTAACCGTCCACGACCAGGGCCTATCTGAGATGGCAAGGCAGGGCTGGATAGTGCCTTTCCGGGTTTATCCTATTGGAAATTTTCATTTTGCTGACATTGCAGGGCCGATATTTAATGCGTTAGACTCAACAGAAGTGATAGATGAATTGCTAAAGCTAAAATTGCCGGCAGAGCCTACGACCGAATGGCTCCGGGAAAATGCATATATATTCGGAAGGCTCTGGGCTTTATATGACGATATATCTGAAAGAGGTTCGGTACTGCCTAAACTGACTAACACAGATGGCGAACCGTTGGAGTTTATTACAGCCCATTTTGGATGTGACAATCCGAAAAAAGTCCGCAAGGTACTTCTGCAGAGAGAGGACATTGACTATGACAAGGATTGTGATGTGTATATATGGTTCAAAGGTAATCCCGATAATCCGGTTATGGAAACAACCTTGCTTGCAAGGATATTTTTCCAGAACAACAAAATTAAAGCCGAGACTAATTCCGAAAAGAGGTTGGCTCGCTTGATTGACATGCTTGAAGCCATTGATGGAATCCGTTATCTTGAGCATGAGAGTAAA
>QNBT01000069.1 GCA_003644205.1 Planctomycetota bacterium
CAATCAGCCCTGCATCCTGCCGGCCCGGAACCAGCGCCAAATTTTCGCCGGCCGGCGCCAGTTTGATTAGCTTTGGATTATCTGTTTGTAAAAGAAACTTCGACTCGTCATTCAGATACCACCTGCCCTTCTTATCGATGCCTATCAGGACTGCGTCATATTTTTGGCGGTCGATAGCTGCGGCGACATTCCGGGCCGACTGGAGCGAAATCTCGTGCTCAGCCGATTGCCCGCCAAAAAGAATAGCCACCTTTATCTTTTTGCTCTTTGTCACAGCCTCTTCACACCTTTATATTATGGATTTGACGTTCAACTTCCAATCCCAGATCCGCTAACATTTGCATATCCTCGGCCACGGCCCTGCCGGCGGTCGTCAGATAGTTGCCGCTCAGTATCGACGTCGCCCCTGCGTAAAACATCCAGCTTTGCAGGTCCCGCAGATTCAGGACCCTGCCGCCCGCAATCTTCAAATTCACCTTCGGCATTATAAACCTGAAAATCGCTATAATCCTCAGAATCTGCATCGGTTTTAGCGTCCGGGCCCCGCCCAGAGGCGTTCCCTCTATCGGATGAAGAAAATTCAACGGCACCGTATCGACGCCTAATCTTCGCAGCTCAAGGGCCATATCAACACGGTCGGCCTCCGTCTCTCCGATTCCGAATATCCCTCCCGCGCATATCCCTAAGCCGGCCTCTTTTGCCGCCTCAATCGTCTTTACCCTGTCGGCGTATTTGTGCGTGGTAACAACGTTGCCAAAATGTCTCTCGGATGTCTCTAAGTTATGGTTATAGCGACTAACGCCGGCGCCGGCCAGACGTTCGGCCTGGGCGGTTGTAATTATCCCCAACGACACACACACGCTCAATCCGTATTCGGCCACAATCTGCCGAACGAGTCTTTCAATCCGCTCAAGCTCAGCCTCAGTGATAGTCCTGCCGGAATACACAATCCCAAAATTGGCCACGCCGTTCTCGGCGGCCGCGGAAGCGGCGGCTAAAATTTCCTCATCACTTAATAGCCTCGCCCTCTTTTCGACAGGGGTATCATATCTGACAGATTGAGAGCAAAAAGCACAATCCTGGTCACACCCCCCTAATCTGCCCGGCACAATCGAGCACACCTTTATCTTATTGCCGAAAACCCTCTGCCGAATCTTATTCGCCCAATAAAGAAGGTCGTCACAATCTCGCTCACTTTCTTTGAGCAGGGTATCAATCTCAGCCCTGTCAAGTCGTTGGCCATCCAGCACTCGACCTGCAAGTAGGCTTAAAGTCTCATTCATGGCTCTTTTTCTATTGTTCAGGGCCTTCATGCTTTTTCCTCGGTTATTGAATTACACAAAATCTTTACGACCTTATGATATGAACAATTTTAGCATTGTTCTGGTGAAATGGAAACCGATTTTCGATTGTCCCTTTGTCTCCTGTGAGATTATTCAAGGAGACCTTCAACGAATTCCCGGGCCTGGGTAGTGTTATAGTTATATACGCGTTTTGCGAGTTTTGTAGCGGCCAAGATGTTACCGTTTTGGGCCAGTTGCAGAATATTTTCTTCGTTTTGTTTGTCATCCTTCGAATTGATCCTGGTAAAATCGTTAACCTCGTGCTTTTGGGGTTCGATAGTTATGCACTGTCTTTGGAGCAGGTCAATCACCTTTTTTATACCGGGTGTTATTATACTGGCAGGAGATTTCCATTCTATTCGTATAATATTATTATCTATCACAGAGACCGGATAATGATGTATCTTTGTACTATATGTCACTACCGATTTAACCTTTTTGGCCTTGAGATTCCGCTCGTATTTCAGTCTTTCCTTTAGCTCGGAAAGTTCGTCAGCCACTACTATATCCAAAGAGGTGCGGTATTCGGTAGTTTTGGAATTTTTATGCGAATAATAAACAAGCTCTTGTTTAACGATGTTTGCAGATATTATTTCATCCGGATTGAGCTTAATAACCTGCGGTTCGGTTTCGGGCAGGTTCGAGTTGAGATATGACCTGAACTTTATTAGTATTCGGCCGGGCCCAACAACCATGAGCCAATTAAGTGGGGAGAGTGTCTTTTTAAAAAAACTGAAAAATATCAGGCTGAACAACAGCATGAAACCACCTGAGATCAGGAAAGCAAATAAGGGCATTTCACCAGACTTATACCAGCAGAAAAATCCAATGGTCAAACCCAAAAAAAGCAATGCTGCAATAAGCTTTGTCAAAGAGGACTGCTTGAAGCGGGAGTCCTGAACGGTTATGCTAACATCCTTTAGTGTAAGTAACTGCATTTCGATATCCTATACTTAATACGCCAAGAAATATACAATTCCTACTCTTCCTTTTGTTCGGGATTTATTACCCGGCCCATAAAGAGGATACTTTGGGATAGATTATCTCTAATTATAAATATAAAGGGATGGTCCGCACGGAATACCTTTGGCGGAGCAGGGGCACTTGTCAGCCTCATTGTGACGGCCGTAGCCGCAGCCGCTTCCGTTCCCTCCTCATCTACCGCCACAAAGGCCTTGTGAATTACATTTGAAATGAAAAGGTCCTTTTGGCCTGTTATGCCTGAAAAATCGGCGGGCGGCAGACTAAAAGCGTCCGGCATCCCCATCTTTTTGAGATAATCGGCCAACTCAAATTCCGTGGTCATCTTAAACTTTGGCAGATATACAATCACCTCCTGCTTGCGCAGTCCCTTCGTCCACTCGTCCAGTTTTTCCGTCGTAAGCGACTTTTCCACCCCAGCAAGGCCGTCGATTTCATTAGACAGAAGGATTATCATACTCAATTCTTCACCCTCGTAAGGAAGCTCGAGCACCTGCAATTTATCATCGGCCCAGTATTTGAACCTCTCTTTTATATACATCATAGGCACCATAACCTCTTTGTCCTTTGCCGGCTTAAAGGTTTCATCCCTTGTCCTTTTCTTATCAAATTGGTTTGCCCAATCACCTTTGAAATATATGGCGTTGGTCAAGACCAGCCGGGTAAGAGCACCAAGCACCCCCGGCTTGATAAGGTCCTTAATCTTGTCGTTGGTCTTTTCTTCGACCCACGCATTGATAATCTGACGGGTTTTTTCCGTTTGTGTCACAAAATCAACCTCCTTGAGCCTCGCGCCATACTTTTTTTCTGTCAGCTCTAAAAACTCGCCGAGGAAATTATATCCCGCCTGTCCCCACAATGCGTTAGCAACACTAAGCTGGTATTTACCTTCTTCGCCTGCTTGGTTCAATTGTTCTTCAAGCATACCGAACGCCTTATGCAACTGTGCTTGCGATAAAGTAAATTTCAACACCTCGGCCATCTGCTTTTCGGTCTCGCCTCCGGCCCCGGCCCAGGTCATCGCAAGAGCAGTCGAAATACTGTACGGTGAAAAAAATAAATTCCCGCCTTTTTCTTTAATATCAGGGTCATCCTTCTCGTCGCGATGCGCCGCAGCGGAAAGCTTTGCATAAAGGTCAAATGCAAACTCGGTATTGCCCTTCACAACTGCCTCCATGCCCTCCTGCGGCTCACTTGTCCGGCCTTGTGCTAAAGGAGTGGTTCCAATTATCACCAACACAACCATGCAAGATACAAGATTTCTAATCATATACTACCTCTTCTTTCCCAATCGCCAATCCTGCGCCCAATAACAGTTCTCTGACAGGAATTGCGAACTCTCTGAACTTCGCCGCGGGCAGCGTAACGGTTTGCCACTTTGGGCTGCGGACCTTCATAAACTCCCGGTAGTCGTTGAGCCTGACGGCATAGAACATATATCGGCTGTTCTGGAAATCATAAACATCCCTGCCGTCGGTCTCAACGTCAACATTGGCGAATTCGTATGCGAAGATAAACGCCCCTTGAAAACCATCCGCAAAAACCCGCTCCCACCTTATAAGCCCGCGGACATCCTCCATCGTAACCCAACATTCCAGTCCCGCTAAGGCCGCAAGGCTTTTACCCTTGAACCTTCTGCCCTTGACCTCCGCTATCACCGGCGCGGAATTTGCCGGATACAACAAAAAGTCGAAGCTCTTAATCCTGCTGCGGGCGAACAGCCTCCGCTTATGCTGATCGACAACTACATACTGAACACGATTCTCGACAAGCCAGTTCTCGAACACCTGCTCATAATTGGTCAGCCAGATACCCATACGCCTAAGCCTATTGATTTTGGCCCCACTGTCAAGCCATATGTACAATACGCCCAATGCGAACCAATGGCCGGTACAAGCCGCATTTTACCCGGCATTTGGCCCGTTCGCTCACCCACGAAAGTCCGGCGTATTTGTACAGGAAAGCGGCCCTGATGGCCGATAAACAATAGAAGCAAGGGAACGATAAAAGGCACAATCGGAGCCAAAAGCAAATAATAAACAAAAAAGGAAACAAGCGAGTGGTCAAGCAGACGAATCTGTACAATACGGCGTTGCCGGTTATTGGTCTGGTAGTGTGCATGTTTGTGCTGTGTAGTTGCCTGTCGTTCAATATCGCCGACGCCCCAAGCCGATACGCCTGGCCGAACAACGAGCCGGCGGCGAACTGGTGCGGTTCGATAGGGGCGTTTCTGGCATATCACTTGATGTACTATTTGGGCCCGGGCGTGTTTGTGCTGCTGATAGCCGCAGCGGCCGCGATGGTAACTATCCTTGCACGGACAAGGATAAGCCAGCCGGTACTTCGGGCCGCCGGCGTGGTGATGTTGGTTATTGCTGCTTCGAGCACCTGGAACCTCTTGTGGTCCACCCGCCCGATATGGCCCTACACAGCGGGCTCCTTCCCCATGGGCAACGGGGGTGTGCTCGGTATCGCCGCGGCCGAGGTCCTTAGAAGCTATGTAGCCGTTCTGGGTACTACCATAATCATCGGCTGCGGATGGATTGTCGGTGCGATACTTTTGGCCGACACCATTGTGCTTGCCTTGGCACGCTGGGCCGGGGCGGGCATATTAAAAACTGTGGGGCTGCTCGTACCGGCGTGGTCCGCGGCGAGACAACATTCAAAGACAATGACCGAGATTTGGAAAAAGCTCAGCCAAAGACAAAGGCAGCAAAAACAACGGATGACCGTCATTTCACGCACGCCCGATACGAAATTAGAAAGACTCGTCAGGCCGTACGAAACTATTGACCAATACGGCGAACACCTTACCGAAAACCAATACACCGAACCTGAACCTCAGACCGACCTTACAAAGAAAACAGAACCCGTTAAGACATCTCCGCCCCAAGCGACACAGGCCGCTCCTTACGTGCCTGCCGATTACGAGGATTATGAACTGCCTCCGCTGGATTTGCTCAGAGCACCGGAGTACGGCTTTGCGGCAATCCAGGAAAAGATGGTGGAGCGAAAGGCCAAGGCCCTGGAGGACCTCTTGGCGGAGTTCGGTGTGAACGCCAACGTCGTCAACGCCGAGCCCGGCCCGGCGATTACCATGTATGAACTCGAGTTGGCCCCGGGCATTAAGGTCAGCCAGATATCGAATCTTGCCAATGACATGGCCAGGGCCCTCGGAGCAATATCCGTGCGGGTGGTTGCTCCCCTTGCAGGCAGACATACAATAGGTATTGAGGTCCCGAACAATCAGCGCGAGATAGTGCGGATAAAAGACCTCATACAGCGCGCCGGCTCAAAACCAAACAGGATGCAGATCCCGCTGTTTTTAGGAAAGAGTTCATCGGGTGAGGTCTTGACCACGAATCTCGGCTCGATGCCGCATCTGCTTATCGCCGGAACCACAGGCTCCGGCAAAAGCGTTTGTATCAACAGTATCATCACAAGTGTACTTTTGACAAAGCGACCGGACGAGGTGAAGATGATACTGATAGATCCGAAGATGGTTGAGATGACCGTGTTCGAGACTATTCCACATCTGATGTGCCCGATAGTAACCGATGTCAGCCGGGCTGAGCAGATACTAAAATGGGGCACAACGAAGATGGATGAGCGTTATGAACTGTTAGCGGAGGCCGGAGTCAGAAATGTCGATGCGTACAATAAACTTGGACCCCAGGAGATTATTCAGCGGTTCCAGCCGTCAACGCCAGAAGAAGAAGCAAAAATTCCGAAAAAAATGCCGCACATTATTATAATCATCGACGAGCTTGCAGACCTGATGATGACAGCCGCCAAGGAGATTGAGGCCTACATCGTGCGGCTCGCACAGAAAAGCAGGGCCATCGGCATTCACCTGGTCATCGCCACACAGAGACCTCAGGCGACCGTTGTTACCGGGCTCATAAAATCCAATATGCCCGCAAGAATCAGCTTCAGGGTCGCCTCAAGAATGGACAGCAGAATCATCCTCGACCAGAACGGCGGAGAAACGCTGTTGGGGGAAGGCGACATGCTGTTTCGAAGGCCCGGAACGAGCGAACTTGTACGCGCACAGGGGGCGTTTGTCGAGGACGGCGAGGTACGAAAAATAGCAAAGCATTTGAAAACCGTTGCTATGCCGCAGTTCCACCCGGAACTGATGCAGCTTAACAGGATTGACACCTCCGAGGCAGCTAAGGATGAATTGTTTGACGATGCCGTTCGGATGGTCTTAGAGACAAAGCGTGGAAGCGTCTCGCTGCTTCAGCGCAGATTAAGCATAGGTTATGCACGGGCATCGAGAATGATTGAGATGATGGCGGCATCGGGAATTCTCGGTGAATATAAGGGCAGCCAGGCCCGCGAGGTAATGATAACACTCAAAGAATATGAGCGGATGAAAGAGCAGATGGCCGCCGATGCCGCAGCCCACTACGCCGACCTTGCAGATGAGGATATTGACGAAGAATACGCCGCCGTTACAGACTCGGCCGACGACGAAAGTGAAGAAGATTTTTAGGCCGCCTTCCTCGTACATTAGTCTGTGTCCCGTAAGCAGTCCGAAGCGTCTGGCGACAATCCCAATTCCTTTCTCTGGACAGATTGCATAGGCGGTGGTAATATAACCGGTGCCGTCGATTTCACTTCATAATCACCGGCACCTGTGGTACGGTTTTTCGCTTAATAGGGCCTGAGACCGCCTAAATAGTTGGAGTCTGGGGATAAAAAAAGGACGTGAAAAGTAATACTACTCTTAGGAGAAACCGAAGATGGCTTTGAAAAAAAATGTATTGATGAGTTTAGTGATTGTCTTGGCACTTGGGGTAGCTGTCTCAGATGTTTATTCAGCCGGCCGGAAGTTTGACTTAAAACTAAAGCTCAAAAAGGGGCAGAAGTTTGGTCTGAAAATGGTTGCCAACCAGAAGATGGCGCAGACCATGATGGGACAAGAGCAGAAAATGAAGCAGATGACCGCTATGGGGATGAGCTTTGAGGTGCTGGATGTCGATGACAACCAAAATATGTCGATAAAGACCACCTACCTGACCATTCATACGAAGACGGAAGGCCCGATGGGTGTGCTGGAATATGATTCCACAAAACCGCCCCAGCCCGCAGCGAACAATCCGATGTCGGCAATGCAGGCGGCTATGTTAGGCCAGAGCTTTGTGATGAAGCTTACGCCGAAGGGCGAGATACTCAATATCAAAGGCATGGATGAGATGATCGCAAAGATGATTGATAAAATGACCACTGACGAGGCTAAGAAGCAGCAGATGAAAGAGATGATGAAGAACTTTATCAACGAAGACAAGATGAAGGAAATCAGCGGCACCATGGTGGCGGTACTTCCACCAAAGCCTGTGGGTATCGGCGATTCCTGGACAAACAAGATTAGTGTACCGATAGGATTCCCGATGGAGATAGATACTACCAACACACTAACCGACCATAAAGAGGGAATTATTACCATTGGGACAAATGCCGTTATCAAGACGGGTGATGATGCAAAACCGACCGAGATGGGACCCATGAAGATGACCATGAAGATGAAGGGCACTCAGAAGGGCACTATCCAGATAGATTCGGCCACCGGCTGGATAGTCCGCAGTAAGGCGGATGCCAACTTTACCGGCGAGTTCAAAACGGAGCCTAACGAGCAGATGCCGCAGCCCATGACGATACCCATAGCGATTGAAAGTGTTACTACCGTTGAGCCGATGGCGGTCAAGTGATAGCTTGCTCCGCGAAGACGCGGTTTGAGTCTGTGGAACCGGCGTGATAACTTTCGTCAGACAATTGATAGCGGCGCCCTTGCGGGTTCTGCTGTGGATATGCGGCTTTGTGCCTGTGTTCGACCGCCTGAGACTGATTGAAATTATCCGGGCACTCAGCCGGGACCCCTCAGATATAGCCGGAGTTTTAACTCTGACGGCAGCCGGCAAAGGTATCGAAGCTGCAAACGCTCGGGCGCAGGAGCTTTTCTCTGTTTATCCTTATGCACAAATAGCTGCGACGATGGGGTGGCTCCAGATTCAACACGCCCGGAACCTCCAGGCAGCGAACCAATGGCTGAAAAGAGCACGTCAGGCCGATTGTGAGGACGCCTCGCTGCTGGGCCTGGAACTATTCTTAAGTGAGCACCTCGCCGAGTATGACACCGAAGAAGTCGTGACACACATCTTGGCACGCAACGATTTGCCAATGCAGACCACGCGGGATGCCTTGCTGACCGATGGACGCAGGTTACTCAAGCAGCAGCGGTGGACTGAGGCCAAGGCCGTTGCAGACAGGATTTTGGCCGTCGAGGAGAACCCCCAGGCTCGGTGGATTAAATGGGTAACAGCAATAATAAATGGTGACGATGCTCGCGCCCAGACACAACTGGCGATCGCCGGACGTAAGATGCCCGACGCCGCAATGCGCGGCTTTGTAGCACTGGGATGGTTGTATATGGGCGATGCCGAGCGTGCTTCACAGGTCCTGCAGGAAGCTC
>QNBT01000070.1 GCA_003644205.1 Planctomycetota bacterium
ACCTTGTTCAGCGCCGGCATCAGAATCGCCAGCAGCATCGCTATGATCGCAATCACGACCAGTAGCTCAATTAATGTAAACCCTTTCTTTCTCATTGTAATTCTCCTTTCGTTTCTTCGAGGATTTGCTCTTTGTCATCGCTCCCCACTCATTATAGTACAATATAAGTACCGTTCGGCCGCCCCAACACAGGGCGTAAAAAAACACCACATATCGAGCAATCCTCTCTCGTCAACTTCTTTTCGGAGAGCGATATTCTCGTTTTTAATGGCCAACACACGATAAAACCTTTTGCACAAAGTTAATTTTGCTGCACAACTCCGGCATGCAGCATACACGCTACAATCGCACTCTGGAAGTCGGGAAGGCCGGTTCGATATGATGTTAATATTATTTATAATGGCTGAAAAATATATATATTTTTTCCTGGCTTTGGAACCCGCCTTTGTCCTTCTGCCATTTCTACATATTCTACATTACCACAACTTAGCCGAACTGTCAAGGAAAATTTTAGAAATTTTCGAAATTTTTAAAAATTCCCGAGCCCCCGCTAACTTCATTGTTAACAAGAGGTTACGTAAGCCGTAAGCCGCAGCAGGCTACATTCAAAGGTTGACTCAACGATCAACATATCCCAGAGATTCAAGCTCCTCCAGAAGGTCCTTGTCCATATCAACAGGAGTTGTTTCAATGCCCACCCTGCTGCCATGACTCTTAAAATACTCTAATTTTTTGGTTAGTCTGCCCGTGATACCAGGATTATCTGAAAAGACATCCTGCCTCTCAGGAAGGTCGTTGCGATGATCAAAAAGAACTTTCTTACTATCCGGCAGCTCTATCATATTCCAGTGCCTGTTAATAGCGGCCCAGAACTGCGTCTGAGGGTCATTGAGCATTCTGTGAGCGAATATCGTTCTGTCATTAAGCCGTTCTTTAAGGCTTGTTGACCGGCCGTCGGATTTTAGAATTGGAACAAGTGAGAGCCCTTCCATGCCGGAAACTTTCTTAAAGCTAATTAATTCCAAAATGGTTGGCAACACGTCAATCAAACTAATATTAATATTAATACTGGCCGGTCTAATTCCCAAAAATGGTGCGTGAAACATGGTAAGAACATTAGTCAACTCCCGATGCAACCCACTCTTATGACCAACCTTACCGTGGTCCCAGAATTCTTCGCCGTGGTCGGAGACAACTACAAAAATTGTATTTGAGTCGGCTCCCATAAAATCGTAAAGCTTCTCAATATATTTGTCCAAATACCGTATCTCACTAAGATATCTCGCTCTTGGCTCATATTTTTTATCTACAGGTTTTTCATAATGGAGGTAATGTTTAACATAAGGATAATGGGGGTCGTTAAAATGCGTGTATAAAAAAACCGGTTTTTTTGACGGTGAAACCTCGTTAATCCAGCCTTTAACGCATCTGTAAAGAGTCGAAGCTCTCGTATGATCATTAAAAAGTTCAAACCGGTCAAAGCCGCGGTCAAAGCCCATCGCACTACCTATATTTATGTTAGCTGCAATACCCAACGTCAAATAACCAGCCGATTGCAATAGCTCCGGCATTGTAGGGATATCCGAAGGTATGCGATTGAGGTTGATTAAAACCTTTCCTTTTTTCTTAAATTCGGCCATTCGTTTTTTATGACACATAAAACCTTCGATGACACCGTGACGATGAGGATACATGGAAGTAAACAACGAGCTTGTGCTCGGGGCCGTCCATGAAGAAGTGGCAAAAGCCCTTTTGAAGTTAATCGAACTCTTAGACAGTTCTGTAAGGAAAGGTGAAGTTTTGCCGGGATATCCGTTAAATCCAAGATAGTCGGGCCGAAGTGTATCGCATAAAACCACCACTACATTCGGCCTGTTACGAACCGAACTTATTGGATGCTTTCGTGAACATCCGGCCAGACAGATACTGCCGGCTAAAGCACCTGACCCGCAATATAAGCCGTATTTTAAGAACGTGCGGCGTTCTATGGGCATCTGTCATCACTCCAAATGGGCTGCCCAGCTATACTACCGGGACTATTCTATAATAGAATACCAATTCTCTATTAAAAACTCAAGCTTTTTGGCTGTTTCTCAGGGATTTGGCACCCCAAAAACTATTTTCATACACGCAATTTTATTGTATATTTGCCGGCAAATCAACGGCGGCAAATAAGTTTTGAGTTGAAGGAAGCATTTAGGCTTGGGGTTTTGTGGGGCCTGCGGATTAGGTCCGATAATTTTTTTGACTTTTCTATTGACATTGGCAGGCGAATTTTGTATATTTAGTTATGCTGCGAGTGCAAACTGGCGTATTCGCCATAGCGCTATCCGCGGTAGAGTGCACTAAACGGCACATCGCAGTGGGGAGACAGACTCTAAAACTTGTTAAGGAACAAGCCTGCCTCCCTTTTTTTATGCGCTTTATACGTCATTCTGAGCTGTAAATAGCCTGCCCTCCGTAGCTCCTTGTCCTGCGTAGCCTTGTGCGAAGGAGGATAGCAAAGGGGGAGAGCTTGTCGAAGGAAAGAATCTCAATCTGACGTGTGCAGGAGATTCTTCACTTTGCCCTGTACCGTCCGGTACAGGACTTCGTTCAGAATGATGGTTGTATTGCTTGTATTATACAGTATTTTTGGCCATTTTGGCAATCGTAACTATTCCTAATTAGTATCTGTTGCGGAAAGCCAATCCCGCTCTGTCACCCCTGCGAAAACAGGGGCCTACGGCCTAAAAACTGGATTCGGCGCTTTCGTAGGAATAACAAAATAACGTTTCCGTAACAGGAACTAATTAACTCCCTCTTATGATTTTTACTCAGGAGCCGGCCTGTCAAGTTGGCGTATTTGCTGTGGTGAGCGGGCGGCAAAATGGCAGTTTCAGGCTCGCGCGGGCAGAGTTGGTGTTTTTTTGACTCGAATTTTGTGTTTCGCAACATTAGTTGACGACTACACTTACGGCTAAATAGTATAGAACGGGGCTAATTAGGGGTGAAAATTGGTATCAAGTTTGCAATAATGAAGAGGTTGTGTAGCAGGGCTACTATAAAATGCCGACATGTTATTCCTGCGAAAGCAGGAATCCAAGGAAAGAATGTGGATTCCGGGTCCCTTCGGCTTTGCTTAGGACAGGCAAGTCCGGAATGACATAGTATAGGGCGACAATATTGTTTTTGGTCAAATTATTGAGGAGAAACAAGGACTATGGCAGTGAAAGAATTGGCATACGAATCAGATGCGCGAAAGGCACTACTGGCGGGGGCCGAGAAGCTCGCTTCAGCGGTCAGGTCAACGTTGGGCCCGCGCGGTCGAAATGCAATTATTGATAAGGGTTGGGGCGGCCCTCAGGTTACAAAGGACGGGGTTACTGTGGCTGAGGAGATCGACCTGGTGGGTAAGGCTGAGAACCTCGGCGCCAAGCTCGTCAGGGAGGCTGCGAGCAAGACCTCGAAGGTGGCGGGCGACGGTACGACGACGGCAACTGTGTTGGCGGAGGCGATTTTCAAGGATGCCTTTCGTAACCTGGCGGCGGGGGCCGATGCAATGGCGCTTAATCGCGGGATACAAAAAGCGGTTGCCGCGGCGACGGAGAAACTGACCTCATTGGCCAAGCCCATCGACATTGCGAAGAAGGACGACATAGTGAATATCGCGGCCATCTCTGCTAATAATGATGTCCAGGTCGGAAAGAAAATGGCTGAGGCGTTTATGCAGGTCGGCAAGGACGGGGTCATCACCGTTGAGGAGGGCAAAGGACTCGAAACCACGGTTGATTATGTCGAGGGAATGCAGTTTGACCGCGGGTACCTTTCGCCGCATTTTGTGACCGATGCCGACAATATGGTCTGCGAATTGGAGAAACCTTTCATTCTTGTTCACGAGGACAAGATCAGCAATGTAGGCAAACTCGTGCCGCTTCTTGAAGCGGTGGCAAAGACGAAGAGGCCGTTTCTGATTATTGCCGAGGATGTTGAGGGCGAAGCTCTTGCGACATTAGTGGTGAACAAGCTTCGCGGCGTGCTGCAGGTGGCGGCGGTCAAGGCCCCCGGCTACGGCGACAGGCGAAAGGCAATGCTTGGCGATATTGCAATTCTTACCGGGGCCGAGCCAATCTTTAAGGATTTGGGGATTGAGCTTGCCAATATCAAGACGACCCAGCTCGGCCAGGCGAAGAAGGTAACGATTGATAATGATAATACGATTATTGTCGAAGGGGCCGGTACGGATAAGGCGATTAAGGGGCGTATCAATCAAATCCGCGACGAGATAGAAATAACCACGAGCGACTATGACCGCGAGAAGCTTCAGGAGCGGTTAGCAAAGCTTACCGGCGGAGTTGCTCAGATAAACGTCGGGGCGGCGAGCGAGGCGGAGATGAAGGAAAAGAAGGCCCGGATTGAAGACGCCCTTCACGCCACTCGTGCGGCCATCGAGGAAGGAATTGTGCCGGGCGGCGGGGTTGCACTTGTGCGGTGTATCGATGCGGTCGAGTCGCTTAAGCTCAAAGGGGATGAGAAGACGGGTGCCCAGATTGTGGCGAATGCTCTGAAGATGCCTTGCTACTATATCGCGACCAATGCCGGTGCCATCGGCAATATCGTAGTAAACAAGGTCGCAGGGGGCAAAGCCGGTTTCGGCTATAATGCAGACAAGGACAGGTTCGAGGATCTTGTGGCGGCAGGCGTAATAGACCCTGTTAAGGTTACAAGAATTGCCTTACAAAACGGCGCAAGCGTGGCAGGGCTGCTGCTTACGACCGACTGTCTCGTAACCGAAAAACCCAAGGAAAAAGCCGAAGCCGTCGGTCCCGGCGGTATGCCGCCCGGTGGCATGGGCGGTATGGATGGTATGGGAGGAATGGGCGGCATGGGCGGCGGCATGGGCATGATGTAATCTCGCTGTCAGGATGGATAAAGTTTATTTTGGGAAAGACAAATATAAAATAGAAAATATAAAACATAAAATTAAAACACAGGAGCAGATATATGAAACTTAAACCTTTGGATGACCGAATTGTCGTAAAGCCACAGGAAGCGGAAGAAAAAACGGCTGGTGGGATTGTTCTGCCGGAGGCGGCGAAGGAAAAGCCGATGACGGGTAAAGTTGTTGCCGTTGGGCCGGGCAAGCTCTTAGACGGTGGGCAGCGCGGCAAGATGGCCGTTAAGAAGAACGATGTGGTTGTATATGGCAAGTATTCCGGAAGCGATGTCGAACTTGACGGCACCGAATACAAGATTCTTCGGGAAAGCGAGATATTAGGAGTGCTTGAGAAATAACAGGGGTATGATATTTTGATAATAAATGGAACAACTTGTTCCACAGACATCACCTTTTTCTCAGAAAAGGGTGGCACCCAAGAGACTGGAGGTTAAAAGAATATGGCAAAGCAAATGATGTTTGAAGAAACGGCCCGAGGCGAGCTTAAGGACGGCTTGGGCCAGTTGGCGGCGGCGGTGAAGGTTACGATGGGGCCGACCGGCAGGAACGTATTGCTGCACAAAAGCTACGGCTCTCCGAAGGTTACAAAAGACGGTGTCTCTGTGAGTAAGGAGATAGAACTGCCGGAGGCGTTTAAGAATATGGGCGCCAAGATGGTCAACGAGGTGGCCAGCAAGACGAGCGATGTCGTCGGTGATGGGACGACTACCGCCACGGTATTAGCCGAGGCGATTTACGGCGAAGGGCTCAGGCACATTACCGTCGGTGCAAATCCTGTTGCTGTGCAGCGTGGTATTAATAAGGCTGTCGGGGTCGTTACCGAATTCATCGAGTCGGTCAGCAAGCCGGTTAAAGGACACGAAGACAGGGCCAAAGTAGCCGCTATCAGCGCGAATAATAATCCCGGGGTCGGCGAGATAATCGCAGACGCTATGGATAAGGTCGGCGCCGAAGGCGTTGTTGAAATTGAAGAAGGCAAGGGCCTGGAGACGGAGCTTTCCGTAGTGGAAGGGATGCAGTTTGACAAAGGCTACATATCGCCGTACTTCATGACCAACCCCAATACACTCGAGGCGGTGCTTGAAGATGCATATATATTGCTGCATGAAAAGAAGATTTCGAATATCCGCGAACTCATTCCTCTGCTTGAGAAGATTGCCCAGGTTGGTTCGCCGCTTTTAATTATTGCCGAGGATGTCGAAGGCGAGGCCTTGGCGGCGCTGGTGATTAACCGGTTGCAGGGTGTCTTGAAGGTCTGCGCAGTCAAGGCTCCGGGTTTCGGCGACCGCAGGAAGGCGATGCTTGGCGACATTGCAATTTTGACGGGCGGGCAGGTTATTACCGAGGACCTTGGCATCAAATTAGAGGGCATCGAGCTTTCGCAGCTTGGCAGGGCAAAGAAGGTTGTTATCGGCAAAGAAGCCACCACGATTATCGAAGGGGCGGGCAAAAAGAAGGATATTACGTCGAGGTGTGACCAGATTCGCAACCAGATAGAAAAGACGACGAGCAGCTATGACAAGGAAAAGCTGTCCGAAAGATTAGCCAAACTGACCGGCGGAGTAGCCGTGGTCAAGGCCGGCGCTGCGACCGAGGCGGAGATGAAGGAGCGCAAGGACCTCTTAGACGACGCCCTTAACGCGACAAAGGCGGCTACGGAAGAAGGAGTAGTGGCCGGCGGTGGAGTCGTTTTCCTGCGGGCGATACCCAAGGTCAAAGAGGCAAGAGCCAAGGCCAAGGGCGATGAGAAGCTCGGCTTTGACATTGTCGGGCGCGCCCTTACATCGCCGACGAGGCAGATTGTGGATAACAGCGGCGGCCAGGGAGACGTTGTTGTTGCCCAGCTCATGGAGAAGACCGGCAATATCGGCTACGACGCCAATACCGGAGAATTTACCGATATGTTCAAGGCCGGTATTATCGACCCTGCAAAGGTCGCCAGAAGCGCCCTGCAGAACGCAGCCTCCGTGGCGGGCCTTATGCTGACGACCAATGTGCTGATTACAGACCTCAAAGACGATGACGAAGAAAATGCGACTGCCGGGGCTGTTATATAAAGTTTAGCTTGCGAAATGTCGAGTTTTGAATGGTAGCGGGATGGAGCCTCGACCGTGCCTGACTCGACATTGTTTTTGTATATTTAGGGCATCAATTCGATGGCGAAACGAGACTATTATGAGGTCTTAGGGGTGGGCAAGAGCGCCTCGGGTGATGACATCAAGCGTTCATACCGGCGCATGGCGATGAAATACCACCCCGATAAGAATCCCGGCAATGCCGAGGCCGAGGCGAAGTTCAAGGAGTGCGCCGAGGCCTACGAGGTTCTAAGCGACCCCGATAAGCGCGCCCGTTACGACCAGTTCGGACATGACGGTCTTCGTGGAGTGGGGATGCGCGACTACTCGCACATGAGGTGGCAGGATATCAGCAGCATCTTTGAGGATGTATTCGAGGGGTTCGGCGGATTCGGTGACATCTTCGGGATGGGACGAAGGGGCCGGCACGCCGGGCCTGCTCGTGGGTACGACCTTGAAACCACGGTGGAGCTTTCGCTTGAGGATATCTCCGGTGGAACGGAAAAGACCATCGAATTTACGAGGCAGGATACGTGTGGTTCCTGCTCAGGCTCGGGAAGCGCAAAAGGCAGGGTGCCGGGCCGGTGCCCGACATGTGGCGGCAGCGGTCAGGTCCAAAGGACCGGGCTTGGCGGATTCTTTCAGATGGTATCGACCTGCCCGAAATGTCGGGGCGCAGGTAAGATAATTACAAATCCCTGCAGAAAGTGCCGAGGCACCGGGCTTGTCTCGGCTAAAAGGACTCTGAGCGTTAAGATACCCGCGGGTGTTCATGAGGGTCAGGGCATCAGGGTTGCCGGTGAAGGTGAGCCGGGACGAAACGGCGGGCCGAGAGGTGATTTGTATTGCTATGTGCGTGTAAAGGCGCACCCGTTTTTGATGCGGGACGGCAATGACTTAGTCAGCACGGTTCCGGTAAGCTTCACGCAGGCCGCTCTTGGGGCAACGATTGAGGTACCCAGCCTCGATGGTATGAGAGAGTTTAAGATACCGCCGGGCACTCAGCACGGAAGCACCTTCAGGATTAAGGGCCAGGGATTGCCCGATTTGAGGACGGGTCGGAGGGGCGATGAGCTTGTACGGATAGTGGTTGAGATTCCAAAGCGTCTTTCCGGCGAGCAGGAAAGGCTTCTGAGGGCATTCGCCGAGACGGAAGACAGCGGTGTGATGCCGGAAAGCAGCGGTTTTTTTGAAAAACTCAAAAAGCACTTTGGCGAAGGCCGATGAAATCTAAGGACGCAAAAAAGGTGGCAAAAGACAGTGGCGAAAAGGAAATTAAGAAGCTGCGGCAGCAAATAGATGCCCTTTCGAGGGAGAAAGATGAACTGTTTGAGAAGCTGCAAAGGGTGGCTGCCGACTACGCCAACTACCAGAAGCGTACGCCTAAGCAGATAGCGGACTCGGTGGCATACGAGAAGAAGGCGATAATAAGGTCGCTTCTGCCTTCGCTCGATAATTTTGCCCACGCTCTTGCAAGCGCCCAAAACGCCGAGGCGGTCGATGGGGTTGTTAAGGGAGTTCAGATGGTTTTTGACCACATGTTGGATGCCTTGAAGGGGCACGGACTTGAGCAGATTGAATCGGTCGGTAAAGAGTTTGACCCCACAATTCATGAGGCTGTTCAGCTTAGAGCCGAGGCCGATAAGCCGGATAATGTTGTGCTTGAAGAGTTTCAGAGGGGCTATAAGCTCAACGGCCAGGTTGTGAGGCCGAGCAAGGTGATTGTTAACAG
>QNBT01000071.1 GCA_003644205.1 Planctomycetota bacterium
ACGACGTCTTTTCGTTTTGGTCCGAAGATTTTCCTTATCTCGGTGCTGTGCCTGCCGGCGAGCCTTCTCAGCTCGGAGCTGGCAAGGGTGGTAACGGCCTTGGCGACATCGCTGAGCATTACGACGGAACCGGCCTTGAAGACTCCCTCAACAGCTACGACGCCGCTGGGCAGCAGGCTCTTGCGCTTGCGGACGGCGGCAATAGCGCCGCGGTCAATCCGGATAGTTCCGGCAGGGGCGCTGTTTAATATCCACCTTGCCCTGTTGCTGAGCTTGCGGGTCGGCATAAAGACCGTACCAATATCCTGTCCGGCCAGAATTCTGCTGATGACATTTCTTGCTCTGCCGTTGGCCAGTACCATCGGGCAGCCGGCATTTGCGGCTATTTTTGCCGCGGCCAGCTTGCTCTTCATCCCGCCGACGGCAAATCGGCTGCCACGCTTGCCCGCGGCCCGCATAATTTTGTCCGTTATTTCATAGACGACGCTGATTGGTTTTGCGGCGGCGCTCCTGCGCGGGTCCTTGTCATAAAGTGCATCGATATCGCTGAGCATAATCAGGAGGTCCGCATCGATTTTGCTGGCTACCAGTGCGCTTAGCTTATCGTTATCGCCGAAGGCTGAGCCGATTTCATCCGTCGAAACGCTGTCATTCTCGTTGAGAACAGGCACGATGCCAAGGTTAAGCAGTGCTTCGACCGAATTGCGGAGATTCAGGTACGTCTTTCTATTGTTGAGTACCTCGGCCGTTAAGAGTACCTGTGCAACGTTTATGCCGTGTTGAGCGAATGCCTTGCGATATTCGGCCATCAGCAAAGGCTGGCCGATTGCGGCGCATGCCTGCCGCATCTTCATTTTCATATCGAGGGTGTTTTTGCGCAGGCGCAGTTGAGAAGTACCCATGCCGATTGCGCCGCTGCTGATGACAACGGCCTGTCTGCCGGATTCGAGCAGGTCAGCGATCTGGCCGGCGATACGCCGCATGTAAGCGCTATCGACCTTGTTGCCCCTGGTCAGTGTATTAGTGCCGATCTTGATGACTGTTTTTTTGACCGCTTCAAAATTTCGCATTTTTTTCTCAGCGTTCAAGAAAAATTAATGGGTCAGACACTAATGGCACTGTCACGTTTTTTCGAAGTATGCGCACAATACAACTACTCCGCGAGACTGTTTTTTTGTGCTTTTAGTCGAACGTTAATACTTTTAACCCTCTCTGGCTTTGGCCTCGTTTATTAAGCCAAAGAGGTTTACAATGGTTACGAGTTTACCAGAAAAAGTTTGCGACATCAATGTAGGTTTTTCTGTGTTTGTTCAGATTTCCATTAAACAATCGTTGAATCCGGACCATCTGCGCTGCAAATCGCCGGATATGATTCACCGTGAATTCTGGACGATATTGCCGGCTTATGACATGGTAAGGTTAGTATACGCTCAGGCAGCGGCGGTTCACAATAAGCTTGCCCACCAAACACACTAACTCGACCAACCCAATCTGACCGCCCAAAAACGGATGCAACCTTTAACTGCTGGAAAACCAATGATTTAGGCATGACAGTGCCATTAGTTCCTGACACCCTTAATTTTCCCTGGCCTGCCCTTTCCCTGTCGAGGCCCCCTCAGTCGCATCAATCAGCCTTGCCCTGTCAAACATCGCAAATACTTTCTGTTTATACGTCCTTTCCCCTGCACTCGCCAAACAGCAGCGTCAAGCCCCCTAAACCAAAAAGGCAAATAGATATTGGTTCCGGTATAGGAGTACCATTAAATGTGTAAGTAATATTGTAACTCCAATCAGCAAATCCTTGGTGGACCTGGTCGGGTTGTACTTCAAGTACGTTCACTGTCAATCCAATACTTTCAATAATGTATCCGTTTAAATCGACACCATTTTGTATACCATTGATAAGCGCACTTTCTTCGTCTAATGTACCGCTTGTAAGAATTAGCAAATCATCAACTCCGTTTGTTAATAAAAGAGCAAAGTCATTAAATGTAGTATGTGTATCAGTAGTAGCAATAAAAGTTTCACCAATATCATCCGGAACAACATCCCACAAAATCGGAACAGACATATCCCAACCAGGACCGTCAGGAAATGGCTCAGTGTAGCCTATGCCCAATGTAATGCTAGAAAAATCATGTGTTATTATGCTTTCACTATTAGATTCAATCGTGCCTAAAACAGCCGCATCACTAAAATCTATACAAAATGAAAACGCAATAACAACCAAGAATTTTAGTATCCTTGTCTGATTCATTATGACTCCTTTCGAGTTTTCATCATTTTGGACAATTACAAAGTGTAGTTACCACCGCCATCAATCGGGGGAATAGGATTGGATTGCATGTAGCTACCCAGCCATCCTCCTCGAATTCCACAGTTAGAATATGTGGGACGACCACCATCAATGCTATTTGTGTAAACTTCATCACTTGAAGAATTATTTAGTGCTGAATTCGTTCCAATTGTACAATAATCAAATGTTGCGGTAGCATTGTTCGTATATATTGCACCACCATAGCCTAAATTATATTGTCCGCCAGATGCCCCATAAGCTTGATTGTTGTCAAAATCACAATAATTAAAGGACGGGCTACAATTTGAGATATAGACCGCTCCGCCGCGAGCTTGACCGGAAGTGTAGTATGCCTGATTATCTTCAAAATCACAATTTACAAAAGCAATATTATTAGAATTGTAAACATAAGCTCCACCACCATTCACAGCTTTACCATCTTGTATAGTGAAATTCTCAATGGTAATATTACTTGATACACCAGAAAAAGAAAATACACTGCCTCCATTTTGACCGCTGATAATACTTGAACCGGTAGATGTCAATGTGAATCCTTTATGGCCACTGGTAAATGAAAATCGTTCATTGTAGAGACCACCAGTAACAATTACAGAACCCTCATCGGTAACCATATCAGTGCCCTTTTGAATTGTTCGATAGGGATTGCCTATAGTACCGTTACCGGTGCTATCACTGCCGGTGGTTGACACGTAAATATTTTTATTTGACATCGACGCTTCAGGCGTGTTTCCATAGGCCCCCATGTTAATTCTGTCACCGTTAGGTTCCGGCTCGTTTGAATAACCTGAGGAATCATCACCCCCGTCAACACACGGGCTTGTAACGCTATCTGTAATCCAGCCACTGCCGTTCCATCGACCGACACTTGATTTTAAATAAAAATCATTGTTGGCTTCATCGGCAAACAATGGATCTGTACTAATAAATTCAGTACCGCCGCCTGAACTTGTACCGTCCGCAAAAAATACTCCATAGTTTGTATAGTCCACGGTAACTGCGGAATTATTCCAAGCATCAATATCAGCGTTACCTGCCGAGTCAACGTTGCCCCAGACGATTGAGTTTATTATTGCCGGGCTGGAATTATCTGCTATAATACCACCTGCATAGTAATCCGCTGTATTCTGGCTAATCGTACAGTTCTCAATCAAGGCATCACTATAATCAAAACAATAAATCGCCGCCCCGTTGCCACTGCTTCCGCTAACAGTCCCGTTATCATATATAAGACAATTTATAATCGTTGGAGAGGACGAATCATTAAATATGCCTCCCCCATAGTAGGCCGCATTATTTGTGAATATGCAGCTTTCTATCGTCAGCAAACTGTTGTCATTGAAAATCCCACCACCGTATCCGAAATAAGTGGGTTCAAAATAATAATATGCTGTATTGTAGTTGAACCTGCAGTTTTTCAGTGATACGCTATCGCATCCGATATTTGCCACAGCGCCGCCATAATCAATAACATAATTGTCATAAAATATTGAATCTGACACGGTATAAGATGAATCATTGGCAAAGACACCACCGCCAATATATGAGATATTTCCCTCAAAGCTACAATTGGCAATACTAGGACTCACCGAATCAATATACATCCCACCGCCGTGCTGATACTGAGGCGTTGAGGCGTGAAGGGCATATCCCATGGTTATTGTAAAGCCGTCCAGTGCGGCTTCATCCGCACCAACCACTACATTATAGCTGTTAGCACTGTCAAGCGTACCGTTCTTATCAATATCGCTGCTGAGAACGGTAATATTTGTCTCCGGATCACGCTCACTCCATTCATCATCGCCCGAGGATGGGTCAAATCCGCCATATACCGCAACATTGGCAACAAGTTCAAATGCTTCTGTTGGCTCATTATTGTTGTGTCCACCATCCATATCTTCATCCGGATAATAGTCACCCTCAGCCACCCAAATCTCATCGCCTGATTGAGCGTTATCCAATGCATCCTGAAGATATTTATAGGGGCTGGTCCATGAACTTCCGTCTCCACTTACTGCAACAGAACCGTCTACATAAGTCACTGGGCAGACTTCATGAAGCCAATATGTTGCCATATGAGTTAAGTCGTCGAGATCAACAGTTTCATCTTCGTTAAAGTCACCATCTAAGTCGCTACCATTTGCAAGCCAGTTTCCTGATAAAATAGCGAAGTCTTTGAGATTCACAAAGTTATCATCGTCCAGGTCGGGACATTCGGCTGCATTGGCGAACGAGACACGTTCAAACTGCTGAGACTCCATAAACGTCATCATTGAGTCACCGTCACCTAATCCCATTGATTCAAAAGATTCAGATTCGAATGGTTGACTGATAGATTCTTCCTGAACTGGAGGTTCATAAGAAAGAGAGTCATAATTAACACCAAAAACCACAACCTTCTCAGCATTAGTCACATCGAATAAAATAAGTTGATAGATTTCAGTATCAGCAGGAACTATTTGATTATTTATTGTTAGAGACTGATTAGTTATTAAGCTAATGATTGCTACGCCGGGATTATACTGAAATTCAAAATAAATGTCACCGATGTTGGCAAGGTCGGAAGCTTGGATGCCAACAGTTTCTTTTTGAAGAAGTTCTGATGAAGCAGTTGATTTGCTGGTCGGATTTTCGTACGAAAAAACACCGCCTGTAGCTGACAGCGTTAAGTCATAACTTGTTTCCATTGAGTTGGAATCGACCACGCTGATTTCTATTGATTTACTGATTTTTAATTCCAATGGTCGAGTGGTTGGATCTTCCCCATTCACTGTTAAAATAATTTCGCTGTGTGCAATTGAACAAGCAATGACAAATACGGAAATAACTGAAAAAAACTTTACGCCCTCCATGGTTCTCTACCCTTCTCAAAAGTAACCGTTCAGAGGCATTTTAACAGTATCGGATAACGCGCCCAATATTAAAATACTCATCTCTTAAATTTTCAATTCACTTTATAACACATTCAAAGTCGTAATGCAAGCTGAAAAGATATTTTTTTTCAAGCGGAGGACTGCGTTTGCCCGATAATAACCATAGTAAATGTCTTGAGGATAAAAATTGACCTCCAAAAAAGAACAATTCTATAAGCGACGCATTGCAGGAATAAATTAATTTGGGACATTTGAACGCTGAATCTTTTTGTGCGTGAACTTCTTTGCGTCGTGGCCGGTGTAGTCGGCGACCACCTGGCCGGTGCCGATGAGATACCATTTGTATATTAAAAGACCCTCCAGACCGACAGGGCCGCGGGCGTGAATCTTGTTCGTGCTGATGCCGACCTCGGCGCCCAGGCCGAAACGAAAACCATCGCTAAAACGCGTGCTGCAATTGACAAATACATTCGCAGAATCGACAAGGGCTAAGAACCTCGCGGCGGTAGTTTTATTGGCTGTAACGATAGCATCTGTATGGTGCGAGCCGAAGATGTTTATGTGCTCAACCGCTTCATCGACACTGCCGACAATCTTTATCGAAAGGATGTAATCGAGGTACTCGGAGCGCCAGTCTTCTTCGTTGGCCGGTACTACGTGGATTATTTTGGCCGTTTGCTTGCAGCCGCGAAGCTGGACGCCCCTGGCTTCAAGGGCATCTTTGGCCCTGGGCAAAAACTCCTTTGCGATATCGCGATGTACTAACAAGGTCTCGGCTGCGTTGCAGACCGCACAGTACTGGCACTTGGAGTCGGCCACTATGTTAAGGGCCATCTCCAAATCGGCCTCGGCATCGACATAGACATGGCATATCCCGTCGGCATGACCGAGGACGGGAATATTCGTATTATCCATGATGTAACGGACAAACTCATTACTGCCGCGGGGCACAATCAGGTCGATGAATTCAGCCATGTCGAGCATCTCGGCGACGTCTGCCCGCGTTTCCAACAGGCCGAGCCAGCCGGCGGTGATTCCACTGCTTACAGTTGAGTCGGTAATTATGTCGGCCAGTATTCGGTTTGTGTGGGCAGCTTCGGAGCCGCCTTTCAGTAGTACAGCGTTGCCACTTTTCAGACATAGTGCGGAAATTTGTACGAGTGCGTCCGGCCGGGACTCGAATATGACCCCGATAACGCCTATGGGGCAGCTTACCTTATAAAGCTCAAGGCCGGTGTCTAATTCCGTGGCATCGAGCGTTTGGCCGACAGGGTCGGGCAGGTTTATCAGGCTTTGGAGCCCTGCACAAGCCTCTGTTATCTTGGTATGGTCGAAGTTGAGCCGCTTGAGCAGGGGCTGGGCGAGATTATCCTTTTCGGCCTGGGCGAGGTCTTTTTCATTTGCCTCGACGATATCGCCGGCGCGGTCTTTGAGCGCAGCAGCAACAGCAGCGAGGGCGCTGTCCTTAATATCGCTTTTGGCGGCGGCCAGTTGAATCGAGGCGTTTTTCGCCGCCTTTGCAATTTCAGTAATATCCATTTCCATAAACTCCACGAGTTAAAAATCTACTCTGCTATGTGAAGATTGTAACAGATTTAAGAATTGTTAGCCAATAGTTTCGGGGGCTGTGTAGGGAAGTTGTTTTTTAGGATTGGGGATGTGGTGGTTTGAACCATGCTTCGGTTCGGAGACAGATTTTAACGAGCATCAGCATGACGGGGACCTCGATGAGGACGCCGACTACGGTAGCCAACGCGGCGCCGGAGGAAAGTCCAAACAACATTGTTGCAGTAGCTATTGCAACCTCAAAATGGTTCGATGCTCCTATCATAGCAGCGGGGGCTGCATCCTTATAACTTAGTTTCAGCAGCCTTGCCAATCCATAGCCTAACCAGAATATCAGGTTGGTCTGGATAAACAAAGGTATCGCAATCCATAGTATTGTTAATGGATTCGAAAGGATCACCTCTCCCTTAAAACTAAACAGCAGCACCAGCGTTGCCAGCAAAGCAATAATGGTAATAGGGGTTAATACATGCAAGAATTTGGCCTTGAACCACTCTTTGCCCTTATGAGCAATGATCCATTTTCTTGATAGGAATCCTGCCACCAAAGGCAAGGCGACGTATATCGCTATCGACAGCAAAAGGGCCTGCCATGGCACAGGGAGCCTGCCGACACCCAACAAAAACCCACCAAGAACTCCGTAAAGTAAAAGCATTGTCAGCGAGTTTAATGCCACCATCACTAAGGTAAGGCCGTCATTGCCTTTTGCAAGGTAACCCCAGACCAAAACCATAGCTGTACAGGGAGCGATACCGAGCAGGATACAGCCGGCTAAGTAACTCCGCCATAAAGGTACCTCAAGCAGCTTGACTCCTTCAACTTCAATAACCGTACCCGCTCCATATGAAGCCCCGACGGGCAAATTCAGGCCGAACGGCATCTTGACATGGTCGGTGGCCTCGGGGCCGATGAATCCATAAAACAGGGTTCCTAAAAAGAAAAGTGCTATAGCATACATGGTAAAGGGCTTAATTGCCCAGTTGACGAAGAGGGTTAAAGCAACGGGCCTGCCGCTTTTGCCGGCCTTGATGACCTCGGCAAAATCGATTTTTACCATGATAGGATACATCATAAAGAAAAGGCACACAGCTATAGGGATTGATACAACCGGGGCCTTTCCAACATAGATTGCCATTCCATCAAGATACTTGGCTACTCCCGGAGCGAACTTGCCCAGAACAATGCCGGCTATTATGCTCAGCACCACCCAGACAGTAAGATATCTCTCAAAAAAGCTTAATCCACCTTGTCGGTTTGTATCTAAACATTCAGATTGCATATTCTTTGCTCGCAAATTTCAAATTCTCATATTTAATGCAATGCAAACTTTGCCTTTACACAATCCTCGGTTTAGCGTTTCTGTGTGGCTTCTGCATCCTCTGTCCATCGATGCTGACCACCGCCTCTTCCGCGGCCCTGTTCCTGGACGTCAGGCTTCACAGCAAAGGAGAAGAAAACCAGTGCTATCGTAAGTGCAAGCAATATGATTGCGGTTGTCCAGCGCGCTGTAACATTGGGTATCAACTTGCGATAGATTCCCAAAATCATCGACCAGTGCAGAACAATGTGGAGTACAAGCAAGGCAAGGAGGACTAATGCGATAACGAAGTGGATCGTGCCCCACTGGTGTCGGTCGAGGCCCCAGAGATACAAATCAACGTTGCGGCCGTAGATTTCCCACTTCTGGTAACCCGGAATAAGCACGTTCCTCATCAAAAGCCCGATTCCGGCGATAGCAGCCATACACAATAGCATCAATGCATCGATGATAAGATTGAGTTTGGATTTTTTCATGATTACCCCTTTTCAGATAACGAGCAATGCGTTTCTGGTTGTGCATTATGTCATTTTTTCTGCTTATATCAAGGGCCCGTGTAAATTAAATAGAGACCTCCGAAAATAACGAGCACGCCGCAGATTTTTTTGAGGATTACAGCACCCTTAGATTTTTCATTCCACTTCATATAACG
>QNBT01000072.1 GCA_003644205.1 Planctomycetota bacterium
CCGTGGTGCTCCGGATTTGCTTCCGACCATTATGTCGAGTTTGATGAGCTGGTATTCTTTGCCGATTGCTGGCTCTGTAGCGAAGACGGGGGCCCCGTGCCTGATCCAAGCACGTGGCAGATTGAACCTTACGCCGTTAGTGATGATTCTATTAGCATGACCGCAACTACAGCTTACGTCTGCTGGGGCTGGGGTGTCGAGTACAACTTTGCCAACATTACTGATCCGGCGCACAACAGCGGATGGCAGTCAAGTGCAAACTACACCGACACAGGTCTTAATCCCTCAACCGAGTACTGCTATAAGGTACAGGCTCGTGACAAGAGCCCCAACCAGAATCAAAGCACCTTTTCGGAAGAGATATGTGCGACCACAACGGACACACAAGCTCCATCTCCCGTTGAATGGGCGGTGGTTCCGCATGCAACGGGAACTACCTCCATCGGAATGGAGGCCGTGACAGCGACTGATCCTGAGGGCAATGAGCCGGTTTGGTACTTCTTCCAAAACTTTACTGATGGCAGCCACAGCAGCGGTTGGCAGAACAGCACCACCTGGACCGACACAGGTCTGGAACCGGAAACAGAGTATTGCTATCGCTTCAAAGTACGTGACAGTTTTGAACCACCAAACGAGAGCTTAGAGTGGTCTGAAGAGAGATGTGCCACAACCGGGGCGACGAACTTGCCGCCGTATCCGGATGGCGGTGCCGTGGGCGACCCGGCCGCGTGGGATCCGGACGAGGTTAGTGGCTGGAGCGGTCATCCACGAGCCGTGAGCGGCGGGCACTACATGAGGGCTGACGCGGCCGTTGATCCCGAAGGCTTAGGCGTAGAGTATTACTTCACTTGCACCACCGGAGAGGTCGCCGACAGCGGCTGGCGCAGTGTCGCGGTGTACGGAGATGCCGCTCGTGAGTGGTTTACGCCGGCTCCGGCGGGCACGCATTACTGTTACAGTGTCAAATACCGAGATACGTCACCCGAGCAATTGGAAAGCGCCCCGAGTTCGACCGAATGTGTTCCGTAATAAGCCGGTTGCCGGCTCCGGTGTGCGATGCGATGTTGTTTTGACGTTATTGGGTAAGCAGCAGTGCCAGAGCCAGGTATATCGCCACACTGATAGAGTCGTTTGCCGTTGTTACAAGCGGCCCGGAGCTGATAGCAGGGTCTATCCCGATTCTGCGAAACAGAAACGGCAAAAACAAACCCAGCGTTGTGGCCACCATTATCGCCGAAAACATAGCTATTACGAAAGCGAAGACGATTCTCAGATGCTCGGCAAGTTGAATCGATTTCATCAACACATCAGTAGGATCGCCCGCTAATGCCACGGCGCTAATAAGATTCGGTAAAAGCGCGCATATTAACCCACCTATAATTCCACAGGCAAGTGCTACAAACAAGGCCACCCTCACTTCTCTGGCAAAGACCTGGCCGACCCTTAATGCCGCAAGGTCTCCGGTAGCAAGACCGCTGACCACGATTGCCGAGGTCTGAAGACCGGCGTTACCACTAATGGCGGCAATCATCGGAGTAAATGCAAAAGCGGTTAGGAAGATGCCCAGATGGCCGGCTTCTATAAAGGTGTTCTTGAACAGCAGCACTACAACGGCAGTTACGGCGGTGCCAGCCAGGCAGGGCAGGAGCCATGTCATCCTTACGCCTGCGGCGTGCAGGGGTGAGATATTCTCCAGTTCCGCCGCATCGGTACCGGCCATGGCGTATATGTCCTCGGCAGCCTCTTCCTCGGCAACCTCTATAACCCGGTCCGCAGTAATCCTGCCGACCAATTTGTTGTTCTCGTCCAGAACGGGTACCACAATCAGGTCGTTCTTGCTGAATATATTTCGCACCTCTTCCTGGTCCGTATTGAGCTTTACATGGATGGTGTCTGTATCGACGATTTGCTTTATCTTGGTATCGGCCGGGACGGTGATCAGGGAACGGATACGCACATCGCCTAAGAACTGTCCGAATCGGTTAACTACGAACACACTGTAAAAATCCTCGTCAATTTCGGCGGCGCGAATTTCATTTATCGCCTCGGCAACCGTCGCATCCTCAGACACACTTAAAACTATCGGGTCCATAATCCCGCCGGCTGAGTCTTCCGAGTAGCTCATGAGGTCCTTGATTTGCTCGGCCTCGGCCTCGGCCAAGTGTTCCAGTACCTCTTGGCTTTCGGCTTCAGGCAGTTCAGCGAGGAGGTCGGCGGCATCATCCGCATCAAGTTCGGAAATCAGGTCGGCAAGCTCGTCCTCTTTTAGGAGTTCAAACAGTTCGGCCCGCGTAGCCTCATCGACCTTTTCAAGCACTTCGGCCGAGACCGGCTTGCCGAGCACATCAAACACAGCACGTCTCTGGTCGTTATCCAGGAGTTCAACGACTTCGGCGATATCGCTGCTGCGTTTTTCAGACAGCAACCCTTTGAGTGCGACCGAGGCCGGTTGCGTTTGCTCTTCAAGCAATTCCTCGATTTGCTCCAATAGTTGTTTTTGTTCCTGGGCCATGAGTCCTATTCCGTTCAACTTTTCCCTTCTCACCCGCTGACCGGACACTATTAGAACCTAACTAAGCTGCCGGGGCAAGGGTGGGCAAAAAAAGTTTTACCTCAAAAATACTCTTTACTTTCGGATATTGTTAATGTAGAATTCCTGTCAGAATTTATAAAGGTGATACCAACATGAAAATCTGTTTTGTTAGCCTGATACTCTTTACGCTTGCCATTTCCGGCGATGTTCGGGCCTATCCTGAGCCGGCGGTTGTGCAACGCCCTGGCGACTGGACGCTGGATGTGGTTTTCAGCCGGCTCCAGCAGATCAGTGCCAAGCGCCCCGACGAATCAACCCCCGGCAGGTATTGGTACATAATACTAACCCTGACAAACAGAACCGGCTCCGACGTGCCGTTTTATCCGGCGTGTGATTTGATGACGGACACTTTCCGGATAATGCCCGCAGGAAAAGGCGTAAGGAACCCGGTTTTTGAGCAGATTAAGCTGAAGCATCAGGGACGTTACCCCTTTCTTGAGAATATCGATACAGCCGGCAATAAGGTTCTCGAGGGAGTGGATAACACAAAGGACATTGTGATTATCTGGCCCGATTTCGACGATAAGGCAAAAAACATCACGCTGTTCATCGCGGGCCTGAGCAACGAAACTGTTGCAATCGAACATCCGACCGAGACCGATGATGCGGGCAATCCCGTGAAAGTTTACCTGCGAAAAACACTGGCCCTGGATTATGCCGTCGGCAGCGACGAAAAGCTCCGCGCTCTTGCGAAGCTTTCCTACAAAGGCAAACGCTGGGTCATGCGTTAGATGCACACTAAAGGAGAAACGATAAGTGTCATCTGAAGGGATTTCCGTTGTAGTGCCGGTGTATAACAGCCGGGAAACTCTCAAGGACCTTGTGAACAGACTCGAAAGTGTTCTTGGCTCTTGCGACGGTACGTTCGAAGTGATTTTAGTTAACGATGGCAGCAAGGATAATAGCTGGCAGGTCATTGAGGAACTGGCTAACGGTCATAAACTTGTAAAGGGCCTGAATCTGATGCGCAATTATGGTCAGCATAATGCGCTCCTGGCCGGCATTCGTGCGGCACGATACGCTACTATCGTTACTATTGATGACGACCTACAACAGCCTCCTGAAGAAATTCCCAAGCTGCTTGGAAAACTAAATGATGGCTGCGATGTAGTTTACGGCACTCCTCAAGCAAAACAACATGGTTTTTGGCGCAACTTAGCCTCTCAAATAGTCAGGTTAGCACTTACAAGTGTGATGAATGCTAAAACTGCCCGCAATGTTAGTGCATTTAGGGCTTTTCGTACTCAACTCAGGGATAGCTTTGCCTGCTACGATGGACCATTTGTTTCCATTGATGTACTGCTAACATGGTCCACCAAGAGATTCGCCTCGGTCTCCGTGCGACATGAGCAACGCTCCAGTGGTGAGAGCAACTATACTTTCCTAAAGCTCGTCTCCCACGCTCTGGATATGATTACCGGGTTCAGCACACTACCGCTGAGACTTGCGAGTTTTATGGGTTTTTTATTCTCTTTGTTTGGATTCGGACTTCTTATCTATGTGGTTACGGGCTATTTGATTCGTGGGAGCATTCCTGGTTTTCCCTTCCTCGCGTCTATCGTCGCCATTTTTGCCGGTGCACAGTTATTTGCTCTTGGAGTCATTGGCGAATATCTTGCCAGAATCCATTTTCGTACGATGGGACGTCCGTCTTACTCAATCAGGTCCACGGCAGGCAAGAACGATATTTGTGAGCCAAAAAACACTCAAAGCAGGGAGAGTCAGGATGGATGTTGACCGCTGCCTCGTTTCTATTCCATGGGAAACGCGAAATCTTGGCTTACAAAGCTTTCAGGTTTCAGATGTCTTTGTCCGGCAACCCGATGGGTCGTTCTTGCAAGAGGCGGTGAATAAAAAAATCGAGGAATATGGTCGGATTTTTGTTCAGGCTCGGGTCAGTATGAACGACAGTCTTGCTATTGCCGTTCTGGAACAAAACGGTTTTTATTTTGTCGAGATGGTTCTCGTGCCGTACGCAAACCTGAAGACAAACAAGGTACTCAAACATTTTATAGACAATCGCGATGCGTTCGTACCCAACGGGCCCGGCAAGGACAAGTGGAAGGTGGCCGGCGTCGATAAAACCGATACACCCATGATCCGGCGTATTAAAGATATTGCTGTTGAGTCTTTTGTGGACGACCGATTTCATCGAGACTGGCGGTGTAACAAGGAAATAGCAAACAGACGTTTTTCATACTGGGTCGATGATCTGGCCGCTGACAGGGAGGCAACCTTCTGCGTCATTACAAACCATGACAAGCCGGAAGGCTTCATGATTCGTAAAGGCGACAACCTCATTTTGGGAGGTCTTTCAAGACAATCCGCAGGAAAAGGTATCGGCAAGTTATTCTGGCTTAGCACCTTAGAGGATATGCTTAATGAAGGCTTTTCGGACGTTCACACACTCATCTCCGTTAACAATATCCCCGTCCTGAATCTCTATGCCGGACTCAGTTTCAAGTTTAAGGAACCAGCGGCTACGCTTCACTATTGGATGCCTTCTTGAATTCTCTGATAGGTATAAGAAAAAGAGATGCCCGATTTTTACGAAATCGCAGACAACCTGAGCGAGGTTGAGCCAGGTATCTGGTCCTCTGGAAGCACTGCTGCTTGCTCATATCCCGAAGATGGCCAGCAAGTCTGCTTTGGCCTGGAAGATAACTCATTTTGGTTCCGGCATAGAAACAACGCCGTAATCACCGCTGTGAAAAAGTTTCCACCGGAGGGGTTCATTCTGGATGTAGGCGGCTCAAATGGATATGTCACATTAGGACTTAAAAAAAGTGGATTTGATGTTGTCCTGTTGGAACCAGGTATTGAAGGCCTGCAAAATGCAAAGGTCGGGGGTCTTGAACCGATTATTTGTTCAACCGTAGCGGATGCCGGATTCAAGGACCACTCAATTCCTGCTATCGGACTTTTTGACGTTCTTGAACACATTAAGGATGAAACACGTTTCCTGAAGGGCTTAAAAAGAATTCTCGTTCCGAATGGGCGCTTGTATCTTACCGTTCCGGCCTATAATGCCTTATGGTCTATGGAAGATGAGTATGCCGAACATTTCAGACGCTACACGCTCAGCCGAATCAGGAAAACACTTCAAATCTGCGGATACACAACCGATTATGCAACGTGCTTATTTTCATACCTGCCAATTCCGGTGTTTTTTGCAAGGACCCTGCCTTTTAAATTGGGCCTGGCCAAGCTGTATAGCGGCGAAGACCATAGACGGCAACATGCAGTTAAATCAAGATTGATAAACAGCATCCTGTCTGTTCTTCATAAAATGGAATTAGCGATGATTGAAAAAGAGATGAGAATACCACTTGGAGGCAGCCTACTTATCATTGCACATACTGAGAAAGGATACGAGTGAAATGAAAATCCCATTCAATAAGCCGTGTTTCGAGGGCAATGAACTGGTTTATATCGAGCAGGCAATCAGTAACGGCCTCGTTTCCGGGGATGGTGAATTTACCAGGCGGTGCCATGCCTTCTTAGAGACAGAATTAGGTGTTAAAAAGGCATTTCTGACCACCTCATGCACACATGCGCTTGAGATGGCAGCTATCTTGCTCGGTATCAAAGCCGGAGACGAGGTGATTGTCCCATCATTTACCTTTGTCTCAACCGTCAACGCCTTTGTGCTTCGTCAAGCCAAGCCTGTCTTCATCGATATTCGTGAGGATACACTAAACATGAACGAGAACCATCTGGAAAACTTGATTACACCTCGCACCAAGGCGATTCTGCCGGTGCATTATGCGGGGGTGGGATGCGAAATGGATACAATCCTGGAGGTTGCCGGTCGGCATGATATACCGGTTGTTGAGGATAATGCTCATGGCTTATTTGGCAAATACAGGGGAAAATTCCTTGGTACGTTTGGATGTATGTCAACCTTGAGCTTTCACGAGACCAAGAATTTTACCTGTGGAGAAGGCGGGGCGTTATTAATCAATGCTCCTCGCTATATTGAACGCGCGGAGATTATTCGTGAAAAGGGAACCAGCCGCAGTCGCTTTTTCCGTGGAGAAGTGGGCAAGTACACGTGGGTGGATATCGGTTCAAGTTATCTTCCCTCTGACATGTTAGCCGCGTTCCTCTATGCTCAGTTAGAGGCCAGGGGCCGTATCCAGCAACACCGGCGGCGGGTATGGGAGTATTATTATGCCCGCCTGAAAGAATGGGCCAAAGCCCACGACGTAAGACTTCCTGTCATTCCAGGGCACTGTGAACACCCATACCACATGTTCTATATGATAATGCCCACATACGAAGACCGTCAGGCTTTCATCGCCCATCTCAAATCGCGCGGTATTCTTTCTGTGTTTCACTATTTACCTCTTCATCTCTCGGAGATGGGAATCCGGCTGGGCGGCAAAAAAGGGGACTGCCCGGTAACCGAAGACATCAGTGATCGGCTCGTTCGCTTGCCGTTCTATAATAAATTGGATGAAGCAAAACAACAAATTATAGTTGATGCTATTCTCGACTTCTACCGCTCGTGAACCGCCAAAGGTACAGAAGCGATTGTTAATAATAATTTCAGCCCATATGGCCCCCGAAGAGCTCGATAATTATTTTGCCGGCTTGCTATATCTTTTCCTCATCCAATTGACAAGAGCTCCCACAGCAAAGAGGATGTATAGTAATTGGGGTACCCAGCTCCACAAAACGTAAGGCTTAAACTCCAGTTGAACTTCATGAGTCTGAGGAGGAATCACTACTCCCTGATAGAAATTATTGATAATCACCGTCTCCAAGGTATTTCCTCGCGAACGCGCCTTCCAGCAAGGATGATACTGCTGACTTACAAACAGGATGGTTTTTTGATCCGACGGTGTTACCTCAAATCTTTTAAGGTCATCAAATTCGGTAATTCTCTCAACATTTAATTCCGAATGTTCCCTGAGAACTCCACGGAAGATAACCTGATTGCCGACCTCATCGAAATTCTTAGTTTGGGTATAAAGGAGAGGACGACTTGGAGTTTTGGTGAGCTTAACACCATTTGGATCGCGGCTTAGCAGTAGCCCAACCCCGGAATAACTAAAAGCCGGATCACTTAACTTTGAACCTGATGAGAGGGAAATAAAAAATCGGCCATAACTTATCGCCCCTTCTTCGCTCAACTGTAAAACCAACCTTTGGTAATTTCGAGAAGAGAGAGAGTCGTAGGAATGGATACTTCTGATCCCCAGCAAAGCCTCTTCATTTGGGGGAACCAGATAAGATATTTTCCCGCCCACTTTTGCGTAACGGGAACCATCGTTTGTTTGCGCTTGAATACGCTTCACCAGAGGAGATGAGGTTTGAATTTGTTCCAGCGGGCGCGTCAGCATTAAACCGGAACTATAAGCAAAGACAACTACAACGCTGAGAATCTGGAGTAATATAGGTTTTCTGGTCCTCACAAAGCAAACTAATCCGGCAGTAACACCACAACATATCATAATATAGACGACACTTAGTTTTGGAGTATTCAACCATAACAAGGTCAAGACCCCCATAAGATAAAGAGGTAATATGAACACGGCCGGTACGATTAGTGACGGAGCTTTATCGGGTTTGTTCCGCATAATATAATCAGCCGCATACCCGCAAAGAACAAAGGCCGGGAGGAGGGCCCCCGTTAGCGGCTGAAAACGCGACAAATTAAATCCCATATAATGAACCATAAATAAATAGGCCTTCGGCCAGACATTTGCTACCAAACAGAGAATGGCAAACAATTGCCAGGGCCATAATTTCCGCCATTGACCATGAAAAAATGAGAGTAAAAAAAGACCAAAATAAAGTGGCGTCAAACATAAACCATTAAAAGAAAGATAAGGATAGCCTTGCTCTATGGGATTTCCCACCCAGAAAGGGTCAAAGATCGAAAACAGATACATTCCCAGGTATTTGAAACTATTTGTTCCGGGCAACATCGCGGTGAAAAATTCGTCCGCTGCACTTAGCCTGGCTGACCGTTGCGCATTGACAGCCAGATCGACAAAA
>QNBT01000073.1 GCA_003644205.1 Planctomycetota bacterium
AAGGGTCAGAAGGTTGGTATTCGTGGGCCGTATGGTAACGGCTATCCTGTGGACAGCTTTGTGGGCAAGGAAGTCCTGATAGTGGGTGGCGGAGTAGGGCTGGCACCTATCAGGTCGTTGTTTTTGACGTTAGTTGACAGGATAGAAGACTTTAAGAGTGTCGTATGCCGATTTGGTGCGAGGACGCCTGAGGACCTGATTTATAAAGAATCACTGTTCGGTGAGTGGCAAAATATCAAAGGCGTCGATATGAAGCTGACTGTGGATAGTGCAAGCGACGGCTGGAGCGGCAATGTCGGCGTGGTAACGACGATAGTAAAGGACAATGATGTTGACATTAAAAACTCAGTAGTTGTGATTTGCGGTCCTCCTATAATGATGAAGTTTGCCACGCAGCAGGTGTTGGGGTTTGGGTTCAGGCCGGAGGATATTTACCTTTCGATGGAAAAGAATATGAGTTGCGGTATAGGCAAGTGCGGGCACTGTATGTTAGGCAAGTACTATGTGTGTAAAGACGGTCCGGTCTTTACATATGAACAGGTACGCAAATATCCGAATATATGGGAATGATATATACTTGATTTTGGATACGTGATACTCATTCAGGAAACCCCCGCGTAAAACGCGGGGCTAAATAGGCAGAAGCGAGAGATAGATGGCTGAGAAGTTAGTAGTTGATTTGCATAAGGTTCGGGAGCAGGAGACATCGAAGATTCACTGCTCGTATAAGCATCATCCGGAGAATCACGGATTTGATGCACTTCTGGAGAAGATAAGTTTTGCGCTGGTTTGCCGCAAGTGTGAGACGGCTCCCTGCGTCAAGGCATGTCCGCGGGATGCCCTTGAGAAGATTCCTGTCGAGGGTAGCGACGAGAGTGTTCTAAGGCGTGCAAACATGAGATGTACAGGTTGTGGAACCTGTGCGATAGCATGTCCTTTTGGGACTATCTATACGGAGTTGATACCCTTTCCGAGCAGTGTGTGTGATGTTTGCAGGGGCAGGTTAGGGCCGGGCGAGAAGCCTTTGTGCGCGCAGACGTCGGATGGAAGTATAGATTACAAGGAAATCGCCGTTGAAGGTGATTTGGTGGAAGTATTCGATGATATTATTGTCAATGTGCCATCCGGGACACTCTGGCAGCCGTTTTTGAGGGAAATCGGGACAAGTTAAAATGAGTGAAGTGGTGCAAAATCTGTTTTGGATATTGGTTTTTCCAGGCTTTGTATTTACGATAGTTTGCGGACTTGTGGCCAGTTGGATTGTTCGCAAGGTCAGCGCTTTAGTGCAGCACCGTATAGGGCCGCCGGTTCTGCAGCCACTTTATGATGTGATAAAACTCTTGGGTAAAGAAACGCTGATACCGGAGGCGGCGCAGAAGGCGACGTTTATGGTTTCACCTCTGATTGGGTTTTCGGCGGTTTTGTTGCTCGCCACGATGCTCTGGCGGATAAGCTTTGTTCCGTGCAGTCCGTTTGTAGGTGATATTATCGTGGCGATATACCTTATGGTTATTCCGTCGCTGGCACTTATTTTAGGCAGTTCGTCAAGCGCAAGCCCACAGGCTTCGGTAGGCACGGCAAGAGAAATGAAACTTGTTGTGGCATACGAGTTTCCTCTTGTGTTGGCTTTTCTGGTTGTGATTATCAAGACGGCCGGAGCGTCCGGAGCGGGCCGGCAGCTCAGTTTGGCTGCGATAGCCGAGCATGCGCCTGTTTTGAGTATATCGGGTATGATAGCGTTTTTGTCGGCTCTTTTGTGTATTCAGGCGAAGTTAGGATTTGTTCCGTTTGATATTGCCGAGGCGGAAACGGAGTTGGCCAGCGGGATTCTAATAGAGTATTCCGGGGCTCTGCTTGCGATATGGACTTTGATGCAGGCGGTGATGTTAGTTGCGCTTCCGCTGTTTTTGGTGGTGGCGTTTTTGGGTGGATTCGGTGCCGGCGCGGGAGGGATATTGGCTGGTGTGGGGAAATATGTGCTTGTGCTTGTCCTGATAATATTGATAAAGAACACTAATCCGCGAGTGCGGATAGACCAGGCGATGAGGTTTTTCTGGTTTTGGTGCGGTACGGCGATGGTGGTTGCGGTGGCGCTTGCGATTTTAGGTAGTGTCTTTAACATCGGTTGGCTGTATGGTAAGGTTATGGACTGGAAGATATGGTCATTAAAGAAGTCGCCGTGGGTGTTTCACGTTAATACGGGTGCGTGCAACAACTGCGACATTGAGGTCGTAGATTGTCTGACGCCGAGGTTTGATATTGAAAGGTTCGGGATGAAGCTTGTAGGCTCACCCCGGCACGCGGACGTTCTTTTGGTAACCGGTGGCGTAACGGCGCAGGCGGCGCACCGTCTTCGCGAGGTGTACCGGCAGACACCGAAACCGTGCGTTGTTTTTGCGATAGGTGCCTGCGGCTGTGATATGGGTATTTTCAGCACGGGGTATCACATGGTGGGGCCGGTGGATAAGATAGTCAGGGAGGTGGATCCCGAAGCGATTATTGTTTATGTGCCGGGCTGTCCTCCAAAACCGGAGGCAATTATATCGAGTGTGGTAAAGGCACTGTCAGCGTTGTAATCAGGTGAATGATATGAACTCGGAAGAGCTAAGAAATAAACTGTCTGAGATAAAAGATAAGCTCACCAAGATTGAAGAGCCTATCAATAACCGGATTTATCTTTATTGCGAGGGCCAAAACGCCTACGCGGTGAATAAATTTCTGTTTGAAGAGGTGCCGTTGAGATTTGTCATCGCCACAGGAATAGACAGCGATGATTGCTTTGAGATTGTTTATCACTATTCTTACGACGAGACCGGTTGCGTGGTTAATCTAAAAGCATTTATTCGTGACCGCGAAAACCCCGAAATCGAGTCTATCGCGCCATTTTTGCCCGGTGCGCAGTGGATAGAAAGAGAGATGCACGATTTGTTGGGTATTGAGTTTAAGAATCATCCGGATATGAGACGTTTGATTCTCGCAGACGACTGGCCGGAGGGTGTTTATCCGTTAAGGAAAGAAGTTAAGAAATGAAAAAGACAATAAGACAACCGGTTATTCCCGTTGGTCCGCTTCATCCGTTGCAGGAAGAGATGGAATACTTTCAGCTTACCGTTGACGGCGAGACCGTAACGGACATTGATATGCGGATATCATATAACCATCGCGGCATAGAGAAAATCAGTGAATCGCTGCAATTCGACCAGGTGCCGCTTTTGGTCTCTCGGATATGCGGGATATGCTCGGCCTCTCATCCGTTGGCTTATGTTCAGGCGGTGGAGGAAATAGCCGGTGTGACGGTGCCGGACCGTGCCCGGTATGTGCGAACGATTATAGCCGAGTTTGAACGGATTCACAGTCATGTATTGTGGTTGGGTCTTGCGGGCCACTTTATAGGTTACGATACAGTATTTATGTGGGCGTGGAAATACCGTGAACCCGTTCTTGATTTGCTCGAAGCAATCACGGGAAACAGAAACAACTATGGGAATTTAGTCGTGGGCGGCTGCAGGGAGGATATTCCCGATGAGCTTATACCCAAAATACTCAAAGACATGGACGAACTCGACAAGAAGATGGATATGCTTACCAAGGCAATAATTGACGACCCGATTCTGCACGCCCGGCTCAAAGGGGTAGGGGTATTAACCAAAGAGGCTGCCATAAAATATGCGGTTACGGGCCCGACCGCCAGAGGCAGCGGCGTTGGTATCGACGTCAGACATGATGACCCATACGCTGCGTATAGTGATATCGACTGGAATGTGTGTTCTGTTCCTGAAGGTGATGTCTTTGCCAAGGCGGTTGTGCGTCTTTTGGAGACTTTTGAAGCTATCAAAATAGTGAGAGAGGCGCTGAAGAAGCTTCCAAAGGGCCCAATCAAGACAGAGGTCAAAGAGATACCACCGGGTGAAGGTACAGGCCGCGCCGAGGCGCCGAGAGGTGAGACGTTTCATTATGTTCGTAGTGACGGCGGCAATCGGCCTGTTCGACACAAAGCGAGGGCGCCGAGTTATGTCAATGTTCCTTCGTTTAAGGCGAGTTGCATCGGGCAAAAGATAGCTGATGTTACGATAACGTTGGCTGCGGTTGACCCGTGTTATAGCTGCACAGAGAGGTTGGCAGTTGTGGATAAACGTACGGACGAGGTGCTGTATGACTATGATATGCTGCTTAAACTGAGCCGTGAGAAGACAGAAAAAATAAGAAAATCGTTTTAATTTATGGCGAATGTATTGAGGATAATAAATCTTTTAGCATGGATTCCCGCTTTCGCGGGAATGACATGGGGAGCGAAAAGTGCAAAGCGAAAAGCGAAAAACTATGGAATCGCTTCGCGATGGTTTTTTAGCAGATTCCCCGGCTACGCTCGGAATGACAATTGCTACGTGATACGCTTAACGAAAATGGAGGTTTTGTAAGTTGGATAAGATCCTTCTGATACCGATATTTGTCCCTCTTATAGCGGGCTTTGCGCTTTTGTTTGTGCCGAACACAATGAGGCCTTTGCATAAACTGTTGGTTTTGGCAGGTGCGATTGTTGCGTTTGCATTAGCCATCAAGATATTTGTCGCGCCGGCTGTGCTTGGATACAGTTGGTCGATACTGCAAATTGATGGATTCAAGCTTGGTCTGCTGCTGAGGACGAGTCCTCTTCGCAGTTTTATGTTGCTGTTTGCGATGGGATTCGGGTTTCTGATAAGCCTTTATACGCTTAAGGCAGAGCCGGTGGCTGAATCGAGTAATATGTTTTACGGCTCGCTGCTGTTGACAATCGGCGGTTCGGCGGGTGTGCTACTGAGCAATCATCTGATTTTTCTGCTGATATTCTGGGAAATCGTAACGGTATCACTGTACCTGCTGATTACGACTGGAGGCAAAAGCTGCTCATTTGCAGCGACCAAGAGCTTTGCGATGATAGGTTTTTCGGACGCTGCGTTTTTGCTTGGTGTCGGGATTGTATGGACGTTAGCGGGGACTTTTGTGATTTCCGAGATAAGCGTAGCGACTACTTCGGCGGCGGCTGTTGCGGCATTTTTGCTGCTGATGACGGCGGCAATTACAAAAGCAGGGGCGCTGCCGCTGCATACATGGCTGCCGACCAGCGGTGAGTCCGCCCCGGCATCGGTAATGGCGATTCTGCCTGCATCACTCGATAAGCTGTTAGGCATTTATCTGTTGGTTATAATCGTCAGTGATATATTTGTGTTGGAGTCTGGTGCACTTAGCGTGGTACTTGCGCTTATCGGCTCTGCGACGATAATTATCGCGGTGATGGTTGCGATGGTGCAGCATAATGTTAAGAAGCTGCTAAGCTACCACGCGATAAGTCAGGTTGGGTACATGATTTTGGGGATTGCGACGATGACTCCGGTCGGTATTGCCGGGGGTGTTTTTCATATGCTCAACCATGCGATTTACAAGTGCTGCCTGTTTCTTTGCGGCGGGGCGGTTGAAAAAGCAACGGGGACGGCTGAATTAGATGAATTGGGGGGGCTTGGTAATAAGATGCCGTTTACGTTTGTGGCCTGTCTTATTGCAGCCTTGAGCATTTCGGGAGTACCACCTTTTAACGGTTTCGTATCCAAATGGATGGTGTATCAGGGTGTCCTCAAGATGGGCGCCGCCGGGAGCACGATGGCAGGCAAGAGTCTTTGGCCTGTGTGGCTTACAGCGGCTATGTTTGGAAGCGCGCTTACTTTGGCGTCGTTTGTCAAAATCATACATTCGATATTCCTGTCGCGCAATCCTTCACATAAGACGGATATTAAAGAGGTTTCGGGACTGATGCTTGTACCGATGGGTGTGCTGGCCGTTCTCTGTGTTTTATTCGGCGTTTTTTATAAGATACCGCTGAATCTGTTCATCTACCCGGCTTTGAATATAGAGCCGGGGACGGCGATATTCGGGACGTGGGACTCTGCACTTGCGACAGGCTTTATTATAACAGGTCTGCTTCTGGGCGGCGCGGTTCTGGTTTGTGGGCTGGTGGCGAGGAAATCACGAACGGTACGGACGTGGACGTGCGGCGAGATTATGGACAACGACGAAATGATTGTATCCGGGACGCATTTTTATAAGACGATTTCAGAGATGGGCGGATTGAAACAACTTTATAAACGGCAGGAACAAAAATGGTTCGACCTTTATGATATCGGCGGAACTCTGGGAACGGGGTTTTCCAGATTCCTGAGTTGGCTGCATTCGGGACTTTTACCCATGTACCTGACGTGGGTGATTTTAGGTCTGCTGATAATCCTGACGGTATTCGGAAGAATTTGGTGAGGCTGAATCGATGTTTTATATATTTCTTTTCTTTATGATATTTTTGTTGATAGCGGCGCTTATCGCGGTGCACACGGATAATCTCTTAAGTTCTGTGATATGCGTGGGCGCCATCGGTTTCGGCGGTTCGTTGATGTTCCTTTTTCTGCGAGCACCCGATATAGCGATCACGCAGATTGTCGTGGAGGTCTTGGGACTGATAATCCTGATAAGAGCAACGATTTCGAGTGATAAGACGTTTATAAGCGGGCAGAGGGAATTTTTCGGTATTGTGGTCTCTTTAGCTCTGTTGCTTGCGATTTCCGGATTAGGACTGAAGGCCTTGGACGGGCTGCCGAATTTCGGGACACCGGCCTTTGTGGCGGCGGGGGAAATTGAAGAGACGATTGCCTCACAAGAGTATATTGAGCAGTCTCTTTCTAAGACTGGAGCGGCGAACGCGGTAGCGGCGGTAATTTTAGACTGGCGTGCGTATGATACTTTAGGGGAGACAACGGTTCTGTTTACGTCGATTTTAGGGGCGGTTGTGATGCTGAGAAAGAAGACGAAGAATACGGGAGCGATAGAGGCATGAAGGGAATGACAGTCATAGTGAAGAGTATCAGCAGATGGGTAAAGATGTTGATTTTTCTGTTCGGTATTTATGTTACGCTGTTCGGCCATCTTACTCCCGGCGGGGGCTTTGCCGGCGGAGTCATATTAGCCGGTTCTTACATTTTGCTGATGTTGGCGTTTGGAAGGGAATATGCCGAGGATAACCTGTCTTTGGTGGTAACGTCCAAACTGGATTGTGTGGGAGCGTTGCTGTTTGTGGCTATAGCTTTATCCGGTCTGCTTTACGGCTCGGCGGCGTTTTTCTATAATTTTCTTCATCAGGAAATCCAGGCGGAGAAGGTTAAGGCGTTAGACCTCGTAAGTGCCGGTGCTATACCGCTTTCTAATATCGCCATCTGCCTTAAGGTTGGTGCGTCATTATTTATGGTTGTGCTGATTCTATCGGTGTTCAGGTGCGATTTTTCGGCTGGTGAACGGGAGGTGAGCTAATGCTGTATGCGATGTGCTTTTTGTTATTTGTGATTGGCCTTTACTGTGCTCTCGTGAAAAAGAACATGGTAAAGATTGTTATCGGCATCATGATAATGGAATACGCGGTGAATTTATTTCTGATTATGTTAGGCTACCGTGTGGGCGGAGTGGCTCCGATTGTCGGCCATGAAGATATACGAAACATGGGTAAGTTTGTAAGTGAGAGTGTGGATCCGCTCCCGCAGGCACTGGTGCTTACAGCAATCGTGATTAGCTTAGGGTCCCTTGCTCTTATGATATCGATCTGCATACGAACCTACGAAAAATACGGCACCTTTGACATCACTCGAATAAGGAGGCTGAAAGGATGAGCATACCCCTGCCTTTTTTTGTAGCTGTTCCACTGGTAACGGCGTTTTTGTTGCCTCTTCTTTTCAGTGAGAAGCGCAGGGCTGGTGCGACGCTGCTGGCCAATATAGCCACGTCGGCGTTGCTTGTTGCGTCGATAGCGTCAATTGGTCAGTCGGCTGTGTATATGGTTGGAAAGTGGCCGATTCCTCTTGGGATTAATCTTGTCCTTGACGGTTTGAGCGAGCTTATCATTCTTGCGGTGAGTGTGGTTAGCTTTGCAGCGATGCTTTTCAGCGTCGGTTACATGGAACGATACACGGCCAAGCCCAAGTACCTGAGTTTGTTTTTGCTGATGGTAGCGGGCATGAACGGGGTTGTGCTTTCGGGTGATATGTTCAACTTGTTTGTGTTTCTGGAGATTGCTTCGATAGCGTCGTATGCATTAGTGGGATTCGGGTGCGGACACGAAGAGCTTGAGGCATCTTTCAAATATATGGTATTGGGTAGTATAGCCTCAATGTTCATTTTGTTCGGCGTAGCGTTTGTTTACGGCAATACGGGTTCACTGAATATGGCGTATGTTTCAAAAGCTATTGCCCAGACGGGGCTGAACAGGGGCCTTGTGTTTGCATTAGGGATGTTTGTGGTTGGATTTGGCTTAAAAGCGGCATTGGTGCCGTTTCATGCTTGGCTTCCTGATGCACACCCGTCGGCTCCTGCTCCGATATCGGCGATGCTGTCAGGTGTGCTGATAAAGGCTCTTGGTATTTATGCGCTTGTCCGTATAATCTTTAATGTTTTTGGAGTTTCAGTTCAGTTGGGCTGGATATTAATTGTTCTGGGCGTGCTCAGTATGGTTGCCGGAGTGTTTCTGGCGGTCGGGCAGTGGGATTTTAA